>CAXTFF010000278.1:0-2821 GCA_964243325.1 uncultured Sphingomonas sp. | reverse complement strand
GTCCGGTCCCGCCATGTCGTTCTCTCCCTCGTTCGTGTCCGTCATGCCGCTTCCACGTCGGCGGCGCGCTGTCGCATCGCGACTTCCCCGAGATGGCTCTCCAGTTCCGCCGCGCGGTGGATGGCGGTGTGCCCGGCGAGCGCGCGCGCCCTCGCCGCGTCGCCCAGCGCGGGCGCGTCCGCGCCGGACAGCGCGGCGATCACGTCGCCGCCGCCCTGCGCCAGGATGATCTCGCGCCCCGGCGCGAACAGCGTGTCGAGGCCTTCCCATATGTCCGAGATGATCGGCGTCGCGCATGCCGCGGCCTCGAACAGGCGGACGGAGGGGGACCAGCCCGCCGCGATCATGTCGGCGCGGGTGACGTTCAGCGTCCAGCGCGAGGCCGTGTAGAAGGCGGCGTGGTCGGCGGGGGCGAGATGGTCGATCCGCTCGACATTGTCCGGCCAGACGATGTCGACCGGATATTGCGGGCCGGCGACGACGAAGCCGAGGTCGGGCCGCGCGCGGGCGGGCTCGATCAGCAGGCGTTCGAGCGTCGGCTGGCGATCGGGGCTGTAGGTGCCGAGATAGGACAGGTCCCACCGCTTGGGCACGTCCGCCGGGCGGTAAGCGTCGGCGTCGACCGAGCAATAGAGCGCCCGCGCCGCCGGCGAGCCGAACTCGCGCTCAAGCCGGGCGAGCGTCGGGCCGCCGGTGAAGGAAAGGTACAGATCGTAGCCCGGGATCAGGTCGGGCGAGAGATACTCGAAGTCACCGCGCGCGAGCTTGGCGAGCGTGACGGGGGTATCGATGTCGTAGAAGGCGGCGAGCCCCGCCGTCTCCTGGACTAAGTGGGCCACCGCCACCCCGTCGGGAACGTAGGAGCCGACGATCACCGCGTCGGCCGCCGCTATCTCGGGCGTGAAGCGGGCGAGGTCATTCACGTCCGCGTAGAAGCATAGCGAGCACCAGTCGGGGTCGGCCAGGTCGCGCTGCTTGGCGTACCAGGGCACGTCGCGCTCGAGGAAGAGCACGTCGTGGCCGCGCGCGGCGAAGGCTTTCAGGAGCGCGCGATAGGTGGTCGCGTGGCCGTTGCCCCAGGAGGAGGACAGAGAGAGACCGAGGACGACGAGCTTCACGCCGCCTCCCTCGCCCGGGCGAAATGGTCCTGGAACATGGCGTGGACCTGCTCGCCGCGAAGCGCATAGGTGTGCTCGGCGAGGACGCGCTTGAGCGCCGCCTGCCCGATCGCGCGGGCTTGGGTAGGGGTGAGCGCGGCGAGGTGGTCGGCGACATCCTGGCCGTCGCGGGCGACAAGCACCTCCTCGTTCGGGATCAGGAACTGCTCGATGCCCTCCCAGGCGTCGGTGATGAGGCAGGCGGCGGCGCCGGCGGCCTCGAACACGCGGGTGGCGGGGCTGAAGCCGATATGCGCCATCGAATCGCGGGCGACGTTCAGGACGGCGGCGGGGGTGCAGTTGAAGGCGTTGTGCTCGGCCGTGTAGACATGGCCGCGGTGGCGGACGTTGGCGGGCATGTCCTTGCTCTCCCACCCGTTGCCGCCGATCAGGAAGCGGCGGTCGGGCAGCGCGGCGGCGGCGCGGAGGAAGAACTCCTCCACGCGCGCCTCGCGGTCGGGGAGGCGGTTGCCGAGAAACGCCAGGTCGCAGCTGAAGCGCTCGTCGGGGGCGACCGGGTGATGGGTCTCCGGATCGAGCGCGTTGTAGACGGGGACGCACGCCCTAGCGCCGAAGCCGAGATAGGCGTTCACGACCGGCGGGCCGCCGCCATAGGTGAGCACCATGTCGAGCGCGGGGAGCGCGGCGGTGACGGGGTGGTCGGGGTCGGCCCGCATCTCGTCGAGCGTTGCGGCGGCGTCGACGTCCCAGAAGATGGTGAGCGCGTCGGCGCGCGCGTGGGCGACGATGCCCGCGATCAGCTCGCGGTCGAACACCCCCACCCCGCTGGCCTTGACGACGATGTCGGCGCGCGGCGCTTCGGCGAGGACGGAGGCCAGCCCTTCGGCGGTCGCCGGGTAGACGACGACCTTGGCGTAGGGGGGCGGGTCGATGTCCCGGTGCTGCTGGCGGTCGAAGGCGTCGGGCTCGTAGAAGGTGATGTCGTAGCCGTGGCCCGCCAGCGCGCGCAGGATGCCCCGGTAGTAGGTGGCGGCCCCGTTCCAGTAGGAGGAGAGGAGGCTGGAGCCGTAAAAGGCGATCTTCAAGCTGCGGTCCTTCGGGTCTGGTCGAGCCGGGCAATGACGGCCAGCAGCTCATGGGCGCGGTGGGCGCAGGTGTGGCGGGCGCGGATCGTCTGGAGGCCGCTCGCGACCAAGCCGGCGCGGAGGTCCGGATCCAGAAGAAGCTGACCTATGTGGCGGGTCATCGCGGGGCCGTCGGCGGCGGTGAGATAGTCCCGACCCGGCCGGAAAAGACCCTCGCTGTCGGCCCAAGGTGCTGAAATCAAAGGGATTCCGCAGGCCAGCGCCTCGAAGACGCGAATGGTCGGGATGCCGGGCAGGATCGTCGCGTAATAGCGGCGGGGAACGTGGACGGTGGCGAGGTGGCGCGCGAAGATCTCGGGCGCGCGGGCGTTGGGCGCCCAGCCGTGATAGCGCGCGCCGTGGCTCGCGAGCATCGCGCGCGCTTCGTCGGGGTAGCGAACGCCGTATATGTCGAGCGGGACCCCGGCCTGGGCGGCGGGGGCGAAGAGGAAGCGCTCGAGTTCGGCGGTGCGTTCGCCGTCGCCCCAATTGCCGATCCAGACCAGGCCCTCGCGCTCCCCCTCGATGACGGGCGGGTGGAAGAGGCGGGTGTCGGCGGCCTCGTGCCAGGTCCAGACC
>CAXTFF010000277.1:1420-2875 GCA_964243325.1 uncultured Sphingomonas sp. | reverse complement strand
GCGCGACCCGTCCTCGGGCGGGCGGTCCGCGCGGCCGCGTCGCGTGCTGACGGAGACGCAGCGCGCCAATCTGGAGTCCGCCGCCCGCATCCGCGCCCAGACGCGGCGCTGACCGGCTTCAGGCTGGCGACAGGCGGCGCGATGCAGCTATGGAGCTCGATCGATCACCATGCCGGGAAATGTTGAGTTGATGCGTCCGTTCCTGTTCGCCGCCACCGCCGCCGTCCTGTTCGCGCCCGGCCCCGGCGCCGCGCAAAACGTCGAGGGCCGGGTCGGCAAGCTCGAGTCGGAGATGCGGGCGGTGCAGCGCAAGGTGTTCCCCGGGGGTGCGGGGCAGCTGCTACAGCCCGAGATCGAGCGACTGCCGCAGGAGGCTGCGTCCGGCGCATCGGCGTCGAGCCCCGTCGCCGACCTGACCGCGCGCGTCGCGTCGCTCGAAGGGCAGATCGCCACGATGACGGGCCAGATCGAGCAGAACCAGTTTCGCCTGCGCCAGCTCGACGAGGGCTTGACCGCCTATAAGCGCGCCACCGACGCGCGCCTGAAGGCGCTGGAGGACCGCGGCTCGGCGCCGATTCCGGCCGCGCGCGCCGTCGAGGCGGGAGATGACGCGGAGCCCGTCCGGCCTGCGGCGCGACCGGCAGCCGCATCGGCTCGCCCCGCCGCCGAGCCCGCAAGCACCCCGGCGGTGATCGTCGAACAGGATACGGGGGATGCGGGCGAGGATGCTTATATGTACGGATACCGGCTTTGGACCGCGAAGCGCTACGGGGACGCGGAGGCGCAGCTGAAGAAGGTGGTCGCGACCTACCCCAAGCACCGCCGCGCCTCGTATGCGCAGAACCTGCTCGGGCGGTCGTATCTCGACGGCGGCAAGCCGTCGCTGGCCTCCATCGCGTTCTACGACAATTACAAGAAGATGCCGGCCGGCGAGCGCGCGCCCGACAGCCTGTACTACCTCGCCCAGGCGCTGCAGACGCTCAAGAAGCCCGCCGACGCCTGCAAGGTCTATGGCGAGCTGAGCGACGTGTACGGGGGCAAGATCGACGCCAGGATGAAGGCGGACATCGCCCGGGGCCGCGCCGCCGCGAAATGCTCCTGACCGGCGGCGCCGCGCGGTGACGGACGACGCCGCGCGGTTCTGCGCCGATCTCGCCCGCGCGCTCGGGCGCGAGCCGGGCGGCGTGCTCGGGCTCGCCGTGTCGGGCGGGCCGGACAGCATGGCGATGCTCGCGCTGGCGGCCGAGGCGCTGGACGGGCGGGTGGCGGTCGCGACCGTCGATCACGGCTTGCGTCCGGAAGCGGCCGATGAGGTCGCGCTGGTCGCGGGCGAATGCGCGTGGTTGGGCGTGCCGCATGCGACGCTGAAGCCCGACGCGGCGATCGCCGGGGCCAGCATCCAGGCCCGCGCGCGCGAGGTCCGCTACCAACTGCTCGGCAGTTGGGCGGCGGCGG
>CAXTFF010000277.1:0-1320 GCA_964243325.1 uncultured Sphingomonas sp. | reverse complement strand
GGCGGGCGGGATCGGGGCGGTCGCGACCGCGCATCACGCCGACGACCAGGCGGAGACGTTCCTGATGCGCGCAGGACGCGGATCGGGGTTGGCCGGGCTCGCCGGGGTGCGCGCGCGGACGACGATCGCGGGTGCGCTGGTGGTGCGCCCGCTGCTCGACTGGCGGCGCGCCGAATTGCGCGCGCTCGCGCGGCGGCGCGAGCTGCCCTTCGTGGACGATCCCGCCAACGCCGACGAACGCTTCGAGCGCACGCGTGTGCGGCGCCTGCTGGACGCCAACGAATGGCTCGGCTCCGCCAACCTCGCCCGCTCCGCCGCTTATCTGGCGGAGGCGGACGGCGACCTGCGCGCGGTGGTGGATTGGCTGTGGGCGGCGCGCGCGGTGGTGGAGGGGGGCGACGTGCGGGTCGATGCGGCCGATCTGCCGCGCGAGGTGCGACGCCGGCTCGTCCGCCGCGCGGTGGGGGTGGCGCGCGCCGCCGCCGGGCTGGCCGAGCCCGCCTTTTCCGACGCGACCAACGTCGAGGCGCTGCTCGACGGGCTCGAGCGCGGCCGCCGCGTCACGCAATCGGGCGTCCTCGCCTCGGTCCGCGACGGTCGCTGGCGGTTGCGCCCGGCCCCGCCCCGGCGGGGGTGAGCCGGGGCGGGCGCGATCGCGCGCCGAACCGCCCATTCTCTCGTGCGAACCGCCTGTCCGTTCCATTGCCATTAACCGCCGGGCGCTTATCTTCAGCCCCATGAATGAAGACAACAAGCAGCCCTCGCCCGACGGCGGCGGCGCCGGTCCCAACCCTTGGATGAAGAGCCTGCTCGTGTGGGTCGGCATCCTGCTGTCGCTGGCGCTGCTGGTGACACTGTTCGACGGCCGCGGCGGCGCGGCGGCGGGCAATCAGATCCAGTATTCCGCCTTCCTCGACAAGGTGGACGAGGGCACCGTCAAGGACGTGACGATCTCGCGCGAGTTGATCGCGGGGACGCTGTCTTCGGGCGAGAAATTTCGCACCGCGCCGGTGCAGGACCCGACGCTGATCGCCAAGCTGCGCGAGAAGGGCGTGACCTTCACCGCCAAGGCGGAAGAGGGGCCGTCCATCTGGATGGTGCTGCTTTATCAGTCGCTGCCGTTCCTGCTGTTCCTGGGCATCGCGTTCTTCGTGCTCAAGCAGATGCAGAAGGGTGGCGGCGCGAGCGGCGCGATGGGGTTCGGCAAGTCGAAGGCCAAGCTTCTGACGCAAAAGGAGGGCAAGGTCACCTTCCAGGACGTCGCGGGCATCGACGAGGCGCGCGAGGAGCTGGAGGAGATCGTCGAGTTCCTGAAGGACC
>CAXTFF010000276.1:0-2905 GCA_964243325.1 uncultured Sphingomonas sp. | reverse complement strand
CGCGAAGGGCGCGTCGTCGGCCTGCACGGGCCGGGTCGGCCGGATCGGCGGGGCCGACGTCGATCCCGGCGCGCGGGCGAGCGAGGTGTCGACCGTCGCGGTCTGGCGGGTGGCGGCGAACACGGCCAGCACGATCGCCATCACCACGAAGGTCGTGCCGAGCACGGACGTCGCGCGCGTCAGGAAGTCCGCCGCGCCGCGCGCCGACATCAACCCCGACGGGCTGCCGCCCATGCCGAGCCCGCCGCCCTCCGACTTTTGCATGAGGATCACCGCGACGAGCGCGGCCGCGATGAGCGCGTGAATGATCAGGAGGAATGCGAACATGGGCTGTGGGGCGATCCGACTGCGGGAGGTGGCGCGGCACATAGGCCGGGACGGCGGGCCGATCAACCGAGCCCCCGGACCGCCGGACGCCGCCGTTCGACCGTTTCGGGACCGGAAACTATGCCCGTCGCCCGGCGTTAAGGTTTCAGCAAGCACGATCCCCCGGGGCGACGCTCCGGACCAAGCAAGTGGAACCTTCCGTGGCCACAGCCGCCTACCCTTCGCGCGCACCGTCCGGCCTGTCCGCCCTGTCGACCTGGATGGCGACGCTCGTGGATTACGTCCGGTCGGGCGAGCCGGACCTGACCAATCGCCAGATGGCGCTGCTGCTGCTCGTCTACCTGAACCCGGGGCCGCACACGGTCCGGGGCCTGGCGCGGGCGCTCAACGTGTCCAAGCCGGTGGTGACGCGCGCCTTGAACAGGTTGGGCGGGCTAGGCTATCTGCGCCGGCAACGCGACGACAGCGACAAGCGCAACATCTTCGTCGCGCGCACATCCGAAGGGGCGGAGTTTCTTGAAGAGTTCGGGCAGTTCATCGGCGACGGGGACGTCGCCGCCGACCCGAGCCCGGCCCGCCCCGCCGGAGCCGCCGGTGGAGCGAACGGGCGGGCGTAGGCGCTTCACCCTGACCGGCCCTTCGGCGCGGCTGGACCCGACCACCCATGCCGTGCGCCGCGACCTGGCCGACGTCCGCCTGGCCGACCGGGTGTTCGCGCCGCATTACGCCGCGCCCGCGCTGCGGACGGTCGCGCGGGACGCGACGCTGAGCTCCGGGCCGGGTCCGGGCCCGGATGGCGACGGCGCGGCGCTCGGCCGGCTCGCCGTCGGCGACCCGTTCGAGCTGCTGGAGATCGCGGGCGGGCGGGCGTGGGGGATCGCGCCGGTCCAGGGCCTTGTCGACTACCTCGACGCCGACGCGCTGGGCCCGAGATGATCGACGTCTTCATCGACGGGGCGGTCGGCACCACCGGGCTGGAGATTCGCGAGCGTCTCGCCGGGCGTCCGGAGCTGGCGGTGGTCACGCTAGGCGACGATCGGCGCAAGGACGCGCGCGCGCGGGCCGAGGCGCTGAACGACGCCGACTTCGTGGTCCTGTGCCTGCCGGACGCCGCCGCGCGCGAGGCCGTGGCGCTGATCCGCAACGACCGCACCCGGGTGGTCGACGCGTCGAGCGCGCACCGGGTCGCACCCGGCTGGGCCTACGGCTTTCCCGAACTGGAGGCGGACGGCGTGGAGCGGATCGCGGCGGCGGCGCGCGTCAGCAACCCAGGCTGTTATCCGACGGGGTTCCTGGCGCTGGTCAGGCCGCTGGTCCGCGCCGGGCTGATCGCATCCGACGCTACGCTCGGCGTCAACGCGGTGTCGGGCTATTCGGGCGGCGGCAAGGCGATGATCGCCGAGTTCGAGCGGCCCGGCGCGCCCGCGTTCCGCGCATACGCGCTGGACCTCGCGCACAAGCACCTGCCCGAGATGGCGTTGCGTGCCGGGCTGTCGCGCCCGCCGATCTTCGCGCCCGCGGTCGCGAACACCTATCGCGGCATGGTGGTCGAGGTGCCGCTCGCGGCCGGCGAGCTCGCGGGGCGGCCTTCGCTTCCGGCGATCGGGGAGGCGCTGCGCGCCGCCTATGCCGACGCGCCGCTGGTGACCGTCGCGAACGGCGACGTCGCGGCCGTCGCGATCGGGGACGACGCGGGAACCGATCGGCTGACGCTGCGCTTGTGCGGGAACCCGGCGACCGGCCAAGCGCGGCTGATCGCCACGCTCGACAATCTGGGCAAGGGCGCGGCGGGCGCGGCCGTGCAGAACCTGAACATCATGGCGGGGCTCGACCCACTCGCCGGCCTCATCGTCTGATCGGAGCATCGTTCCATGGCCCGCAATCCCGTCGGCAAGCTGCTCCTGTTCGGCGCGACCGGCGACCTGGCGCAGAGGATGCTGCTCCCGTCCCTTTACGGCCTCCACGCCGACGGTCTGCTGGCGGACAACGTGTCGATCATCGGCGCGGCGCGGTCGGAGCATGACGACGACAGCTACCGGGCGTTCGCGAAGGCGGCGCTGGAGAAGTATCTGGCCAAGGACCGCAACGACGCGGACACGATCGCGGCGTTCCTGAAACGCCTCGCCTACCAGTCGATGGACCTGTCCGACGAGGCCGGGTTCGGGCCGCTCGCCGACAAGGTCGGCGATATCTCCGGCGGCCTGGCGATCTACCTGTCGACCGCGCCCTCGCTGTTCGAGCCCGCGATCGCCGGGCTCGCCTCGATCGGGTTCACAGGCGATACGGTCCGGATCGGGCTCGAGAAGCCGCTCGGCTACGATCTGGAGTCGAGCCGCGAGATCAACGAGGCGGTGTTCGCCGCCTTTCCCGAACCGCGCACCTACCGGATCGACCATTATCTGGGCAAGGAGACGGTCCAGAACATCCTGGCGCTGCGTTTCGGCAATTCCTTCTTCGAGCCGATCTGGAACGCGCGCGGGATCGCGTCCGTCCAGATCACGATCGCCGAGACGGTCGGGCTGGAGGAGCGCGCGGGCTATTACGACGGCATGGGGGCGCTGCGCGACATGGTGCAGAA
>CAXTFF010000275.1:0-2915 GCA_964243325.1 uncultured Sphingomonas sp. | reverse complement strand
GATCGCGACGAAGGTGAAGCGCGCCTGGGTCACGCGGTAGGCTTCGTCCGAATGGCGACCCCGGCGCCACGCCTCGACCTCGACCGTCATCGACGTATTGCCGACGCGGACCAGCGTGGCATGGACCGACAGCTCGTCGCCGACGAAGACGGGGCGGTGGAACTTCATCTCCTCCGTCGCGATCGTCACCGCGCGGCCGCCGCAATGGCGCGACGCGACCGATCCCGCCGCCAGATCCATCTGCCCCATCAGCCAGCCGCCGAAGATGTCGCCATACGGATTGGCATCAGCGGGCATGGCGGTGACGCGGATCGTCGGCGCGGTGTCGGGCGGCTGATCGCTCACGCCGCCTGATCCTGAACCCAGGCGCGGCGGAGCTTGGGCGCGTCCATCAGCATCGACGCGAGCATCGCCAGCCCGCCGCACACCCAGATCACGTCCGCGCCAAGCGGGTAGCTCCAGGCGCAGGCCCAGGTGAGCGCGTATCCGGCGAGGAGGCCGAGCAGGAGGAAGAATAGTTCGACGAGGGTGCGCTTCACGAGGTCGCGTATCCCCTTCCCGTCACCCCGGACTTGTTCCGGGGTCCCGCCACTACCCGGCCGCTGGTAGGAAGGCAGCGGGACCCCGGCTCAAGGCCGGGGTGACGAGGGGTGGAGGGAAGCATCACGCCAGCATGCCCAGCGGACGCTCGCACAGCGACTTGAACGCCTGCATCAGTTCCGCGCCGTCCGCGCCGTCGATCGCGCGGTGGTCGAAGCTGCCCGTCGCCGACATGACCGTCGCCACGCCGAGATTCCCGTCCGCCATCACCACCGGCCGCTTCTCGCCCGCGCCGACGGCCAGGATCATGCCCTGGGGCGGGTTGATGACCGCGTCGAACTGGGTGATGCCGTACATGCCCATGTTGCTGATCGACGCGGTGCCGCCCTGGTACTCCTCGGGCTTCAGCTTGTTGTCGCGCGCGCGGGCGGCGAGGTCCTTGATCTCGGTCGCGATGGCGGAGAGCGGCTTGGTGTCGGCCTCCTTCACCACCGGCGTGATCAGCCCCGTAGGCGTCGACACCGCGACCGAGATGTCGGCGCGCTTGAACGTCACCAGCTGGTCGGGGGTGAACATGACGTTGCATTTGGGCACCTGCATCAGGCTGGCCGCCAGCGCCTTCACCAGCAGGTCGTTGACCGACAGCTTGACCCCGCGCGCCTGCAGCGCCGCGTTGAGCTCGGCCCGCAGCTTCAGCAGCGCGTCGAGGCGGACGTCGACCGTCAGGTAGATGTGGGGCACCGTCTGCTTCGATTCGGTCAGGCGGCGGGCGATGGTCTTGCGGATGTTGGAGAGCTTGGCGAGCTCGTGCGGGATGTCGGGAATGGTCGCGGGCTTGGGCGCAGCCGCAGGCTGCGGCCCGGCCGGCGCGGCCACGGCCGCGTCCGACGGCGCGGGCGCCTGAGCCGCGGGCTTCGCCGCCCCGGCTCCCTCCACGTCGGCGCGCACGATGCGGCCGTTCGGGCCCGATCCGGTCATCCCGGCCAGATCGACCCCGCGTTCGGCGGCGAGGCGCTTGGCGAGCGGGCTGGCTTTCACGCGGCCGGCTTCGCCGCCGGTCGCGCCAGGCCGGGCGACCGTTCCGTGCGCGCCCACCGTGCGCTCGTCCGGGTTCGCGGTGGGAGCGGAGGCGGGGCCGGTCACGGGCGGGCGGCCGTGATCCTCCGCCTGGTCGGGCGTGCGCCCGACCTCGCGCGCCTGTTCGGTCTGGGGCTGGTCCTGCTGCGTGCCGACGGGATCACCGCCGTCCGCGCCGCTCGAGGACGGCGCGTCGCGGCCCGGATCGGCCGGCGGGGGCGCGGCAGTCGCGTCCTCGCCCTCGGCGGCCAGCGTGGCGATGACGGTGCCGACCTTCACGCCGTCGGTGCCCTCGGCCACGTCGATCGACACGATCGTCCCCTCGTCGACCGCCTCGAACTCCATGGTCGCCTTGTCCGTCTCGATCTCGGCCATGATGTCGCCCGACCGGACCGTGTCGCCCGCCTTGACCAGCCACTTGGCGAGCGTCCCCTCCTCCATCGTCGGCGAAAGCGCGGGCATCTTGATGGGGGTGGGCATGGGGAGGAACCTCGGGCGGGTGAAGCGCCCCGCCCCACAAGCCCAGCGCCCCGCGCGCGTCAAGCCGTCGCTCTTGCGTACGCCCCCGCGCCGCGCCACGATCCGGCGGCAACGGGGGCCAGGTCATATGCGCGTCTATCTGGTGGTGGTCGACGAGACGCCCGAATCGGGCATCGCGCTGCGCTTCGCGGCCAGGCGCGCCGTCAAGACGGGCGGCGGCGTCGAGATCCTGTCCGTCGTCCCCCCGCAGGAGTTCATCGCCTTCGGCGGCGTCCAGGCGACGATCGAGGAGGAGGCGCGGCTCCACGCGGAGGGGCTGGTCGCGCGGGCCGCGGGCGCGATCATCGAGGAATCGGGCCTGCGCCCCGCCATCACGGTGCGCCAGGGCGAGGGGCCGCGCATCATCCGCGAGCTGATCGCCGCGAACCCGGACATCGCCGCCCTGGTGCTGGGCGCGGCCGCCACCGGCGCGCCGGGCCCGCTGATCGCGCATTTCGCGGGGACGGACGCGGGCGCGCTGGCGGTGCCGGTGATGATCGTGCCCGGTTCGCTGACGCCCGAGGCGATCGACCGGCTCAGCTAGGACCTACTTCTGGCACGCCACGATGGCGGCGATCACCGCGATCGTCTCCTGCGGGTCGCGGACGCGGACGGTGTCCAGCCCGAGCGTCTTGGCCGGATAGTCGTTGCCGCCGGGGAAGATCGCGTCGCCGATGAACATCATCGCGTCCAGCGGCACGCCGCTCGCGTCGCGCAGCTTCTTGAGGCCGTACGCCTTGTCGACGCCCTCGCGCGTGATGTCGATCGAGGTCGCGCCG
>CAXTFF010000274.1:0-2928 GCA_964243325.1 uncultured Sphingomonas sp. | reverse complement strand
CGCCTGCTCCCCCGGCTGGATCGGCAGCAACCCGCGCCGCCTCGAACCCGTCACCACGATGTCACCCAGCCGCCACCCGCCGTCGAACTTCGCTCACTCACCCGCAGAACGCGCCCGACTTTCTTATTCGGGGCAGCCGCCTAATCCATTGCTTCTCGGCGCGCCGCCGCGATCGCCTCGTCGCGCGCCCGCGCCTTGAGCGGACGATCGTCGGCGAACCCGAAATACGGGCCGGTCGACTCGTTCGCGCCCGCCTGCGCCAACGCCTCAAGGAGAGAGGGCACGACGGCCACCGCGACGTTGCCGACCCGCAGCGGCGCCCCGGCGCGAAAGCCGATCCGTTGGTCGGTCTCGTCGCCGTCGCCATCGAGCTTGAAACGGGGCCGTACCGAAACAGGCTCCAGTCGAATGTGGCGGGTAGCAACGCCTGCCCGGATGGCCGCGCGCACGCCAGCGCCTCGGGCGACGTCGCTCCCTCGCCGACCACCTCCGCCTCGATGCGCGCGATATCTGGAACCGCGCGAGCCTCACCCTCCTCGCTCACCTCCAGCAGCGTCTCCCCCGGCCTCAGGGCAGGCACCGCGGTCGGAGTCGCTTGCCCCAGCGTAATGGAGGCCAGCAGCGTCCCGATCACCACCCGACTGTCTTTCCCTTGTTCTGCTTATCCAACCACGCCTTGAGCGGAGCGAAATAAGCCGCCATCGCCTTGCCCGACATCACGCGCGATCCCGTGAACGCCTCCAGCGCGTCCGGCCACGGCTTCGACTGACCCATCTTCAACATGGCGTCGAGCCGCTGCCCGACCTGCTTGTCGCCATAGAAGCTGCACCGATGCAGCGGACCCTTCCACCCGGCCTGCCGGCATGCGGCCTCGTAGAACTGGAACTGGAGCACCCGCGCCAGGAAATAGCGGGCATAGGGCGTGCCCGCCGGGATATGGAACTTCGCGCCCGGATCGAACCGCGTCTCGTCGCGCGCAACCGGCGACTTCACGCCCTGGTACCGCAAGCGCAGCGAGTCCCATGCCGCCTGATAACCGCCCGGCTTGATCTCGCCCGAATAAACACCCCAGCGCCATTTATCCATCAGGAGGCCGAACGGCAGGAACGCGATCTTGTCCATGCCCTGCCGCAGCAGCAGCCCGATGTCCTTGTCCGCGCTCGGCACGCGCGCGGGTTCGAGCAGGTCGATCTTCACCAGGTAATCGGGCGTGATCGACAGGGCGCCGAAGTCGCCGATCGCCTCATGGAACCCGTCATTCGCGCCATTCTTGTAGAGGAACGACTGCCCGTTATAGGCGCGCTGGTAATAGTTGTGCCCCAGTTCGTGATGGATCGTCACGAAGTCGTCGGCGTTGACCTTGGTGCACATCTTGATGCGCAGGTCGTCGATATTGTCCAGGTTCCAGGCCGACGCGTGGCAGATCACCTCGCGGTCCGCGGGCTTCACGATCTGCGATCGCGTCCAGAACGTCGCGGGCAGGGGCGCGAGGCCGAGCGACGAGTAGAAGCCCTCGCCCGCGCGCACCATCCTGACCGGGTCGTAGCCCTTCGCGGTCAGCAACTGGCCGACATCGAAGCCCAGATCGCCCGCGCCCGTCGGGGCGACGACGTCGTAGATGTTGCCCCATTCCTGCGCCCACATGTTGCCCAGCAGGTCGGCGCGGATCGGCCCCGTCCTGGGCTGCACCGCATCGCCATATTTCTCGTTCAGCTTGGTCCGCGCGTAGGTGTGGAGCGACTTGTAGAGCGGCTCCAGATCGGCCCAGATCGCATCCACCGCGCGCGCGAACTCGGCCGGCGGCATGTCGTACCCCGCCCGCCACATCGCGCCCGTGTCGGGAAAGCCCAGCTCGCGCGCGCCCTCGTTCATCAGGGTCACGCTTTTGGCGTAATCGCCGCGCATCGGCGCGCCGACATTGTCGTGCCAGCTCGTCCACATCTCCCGAAGCTTGGCGGGGTCGCGCACCTCGCCCATCGCCGCCTCGATGTCCGACCCGTTCACGGGCTTGCCGTCCAGGGTTCCCCGGCCCTTGCCGTATGCGGACGCCATGCCCGTGGTCAGCGTCGACAGCTGGCCTGCGGCGCCCGGCCGCGACGGCGCGGGGCTGGTGATCCCGCCGCGCAGCAGCTCCAGCTTGCGCCGCGTGTCCGCGCTCAAGCCCGGCGTCCTCAGGTGCCGCGCCGCCTCCAGCCCGTACCGCACCGCCAGCTCGGTGATCTCCGCGCCCGACTTGGCGGCGAGCGCGTCGGTGTCGTCGGTGATGTAGGTCGCATTGACCCAGGCGACCCGCGCCGCGTCGACCGACTTGTCGGCGAGCGTCTTCTCCGCCTGCGCGACGAACGCGTCGGCGGCCGCGGGCGTGAGCGCGGCCGCTGCGACGGGCACCTGCGGCCGGGCATGGGCGGGAGCGGCTATCGCGCAGGCGAGCGCGAGGAGCGAAGCACGACGGATCATATACGCGAACCTTCCGACTGATTGTTCCCCACGCGTTCTCCCGAACGCGCCGGGCCTGTCAAGCCGCCAGGAACTCGGCGATCGCGTTGCCCAGCTCGGGCTTGGTGACCGAGCTCATATGCCCGCCCGGCACCTCGACATAGCGTCCCTGCGGCAGCACCTCCGCGAGCGCCGCCGCCGATCCGTTGTCGAAATCCTCCGCCCCGCAGACGACCAGCGCCGGTTGCGGCAGTTGCTCCAGCAGGGCGCGCGGCGTGTCCGCGAAGGTGTCCAGGATGCCGAGCAACGCGACCGGATCGCCCCCCGTCGTCTTCAGGAACGCCTCCGCCAGCCATTCGGGCGACCCGCGCACATGCTTGCCCTGGTTGGTCAGGATATGCCGGAAGTGCCCGGCCCGCCGCCCGGTATCGAGCAATCCTTCCAGCCCCATGCCGGAGAACACCACGCGGCGCGGGGTCGCCCCGGTCGCGA
>CAXTFF010000273.1:0-2930 GCA_964243325.1 uncultured Sphingomonas sp. | reverse complement strand
GGGGCGGGGCGTTGTTCGAGGCCATGGCGAGGGTGTGCGATGCGGACGACGCCCAGGCGCGGACGGCGGGCGAGGGGTGGGCGCTGGCCGATCTGGCGGGCAACGTGTCGGACCCGGCGGCCGCGGCGACCGCGCGGGCGATGGCGGCGGAGCGTCTGCTGCGGGTCGCCGGCGTGCGGTGGTCGCGCGGAGGGCGGACATTGGGGGCGCTGGCGATGATCGCCCGGTCCGGGCTGGAAGGGCGAAGCCCGGCGGGACGCGTCGGACGGTTGCTGCTGCTGCGACTTACCGGGCGCTAGGGGGTTGCGGACCGGCGCGTCCCGGGTAGCTTGCGGCTGGAACCAAGGGGGAGGCGGGCGTGATGTGGCGGTATCTGGCGGGCGGCGCGGCGGCGCTCGCGATGGGCGGGGCGGGGATGCTGGCGTTCGGCGGCGCGGCGCGGCCGGGGCCGGTGCTGCCGGAACGGCCCGAGCAGGTCGCTGCCGCCTCGCAGGAAGCCGCCGAGGTTCCCGCCAAGCTGCCCGAGGCGACGCCGGAGACGCGCGAGGAGAAGCGGTTCGGGCGCTACGACAAGGACGAGGACGGCGCGATCACGCGCGAGGAGTACCTGGCCAACCGGCGCAAGGCCTATGTCCGGCTGGACAAGGACGGCGACGGGCGGCTGTCGTTCGACGAGTGGGCGGCCAAGACCACCACCAAGTTCGCCGCCGCCGACCGCGACAGGTCGGGCACGATGAACGCCGCCGAGTTCGCGGCCACCGCCGTCAAGCGGCGACCGGCTCCCAAGCGCGCGAACTGTCCGCCGCCGCAGGCGGAGGAGGGTTGATCCACCCGTCCAGCGCCACGCGGGCGCGGTCGGTGTACAGGCGCTTGCGGTCGCCTTTCTTCGAGCGGCCGGGGATGGGCGGGAACAGCCCGAAATTGACGTTCATCGGCTGATACGTCTCGGCCACCGCCGCGCCCGTGATGTGGTTCAGGAGCGCGCCCAGCGCCGTCTCGACGGGGGGCGACGCCGTCGCCTCGCCCCGCAGCTCGGCGGCGGCGAACCGGCCCGCGAGCATCCCGACGGCGGCGCTTTCGACGTATCCCTCGCAGCCGGTGATCTGGCCGGCGAAGCGGATGTTCGGACGGCTCCTCAGGCGCAACGTTCCGTCGAGCAGCTCGGGCGAGCGGATGAAGGTGTTGCGGTGCAGACCGCCGAGCCGGGCGAACTCCGCGTTCCGAAGCCCGGGGATGGTGCGGAACAGCCGGACCTGGTCGGCGTGCTTGAGCTTGGTCTGGAAGCCGACGATGTTCCACAGCGTGCCCGACGCGTTGTCCTGGCGCAGCTGCACGACGGCGTGGGGCCAGCGGCCGGTGCGCGGATCGTCGAGGCCGACAGGCTTCATCGGGCCGTAACGCAGCGTATCCAGCCCGCGCTCGGCCATCACCTCGATGGGCATGCAGCCCTCGAAGTAAGGCGTGTCGCGCTCCCAGTCCTTGAACGGCGTCTTCTCGCCGTCGATCAGGCCCTGATGGAAGGCGGCGTACTGCTCCCTGGTCATCGGGCAGTTTATATAATCCTTGGTCTCCCCCTTGTCCCAGCGCGAGGCGAACCAGGCGACGCCCAGGTCGATCGAGTCGCGGTGGACGATGGGCGCCAGCGCGTCGAAAAAGGCGAGCGCGTCGCGGCCCGTCGCCGCGCCGATGCCGTCGGCGAGCGTAGGGGAGGTGAGCGGGCCGGTCGCGACGATCGCCGGGCCGTCGGGCAACGCGTCGACGCGCTCGCGCACGAGCGTGACGTTCGGGTGCGCCGCCAGCGCGGCGGTCACGCCCGCCGAATAGCCGTCACGGTCGACCGCCAGCGCCGAGCCGGCGGGGACGCGGTGCTTGTCCGCCTCGCGCAGGATCAGCGAGCCGAGCGCGCGCATCTCCTGATGCAGCAACCCGACCGCGTTCGCTTCCGCGTCGTCCGAGCGGAACGAGTTGGAACAGACGAGCTCGGCGAGGTGATCGGTCTGGTGCGCGGCCGTGGTCTCGCCCGATCCGCGCATCTCGGACAGGCGTACGCGGAAACCGGCTTCGGCCAGCTGCCAAGCGGCTTCCGAGCCGGCGAGGCCGCCGCCGACGATATGGAGGTCATGGCTCATATTTTACGAACACTTCACACATGTCACGCCCGTTCGGCAATTCCGTTACACCCGTCTGTAACTTTGTTGCGAGTGAGCCTGGACATTCAACTCGCCCGCCGACCGTCAATGACATCGAAGCAAGGTGTAGGACAGCGGATTTTCGGTCGGGTGGCGACCATCAGCCCGTGACCGGCAGCTGTACCCGCCCGTGCGCATCGCGACGCAGCGGACCATAGGCGACGCCCGCCTCCAACAGCATGGGTCCGTACAGATGCGGAAACGATGCGCCGCCGCGGGAGGCCTCCCAGCGGACCTTGTCGCCATACGCGTCGAGATCGACCGCGACGACGTGAAGCTCGCCGGCGCCGGCGTAGTGCTTGTCGACCGTCCCGGTGAGCTGGTCGGCGGTGGACAGGTGGATGAAGCCGTCGGCCCGGTCCACGACCGACCCGTCGAACCGGCCTTCGCGCTCGAGCGCAGCCATCTCATCCGCAAGAAGGACCTTGTAGGCCGTGCTCGCCGTCACTCGGGCGAGCCCTCGCCCAGGTCGCCGCGCCCGTCGACCTTCTCCGCGATCGTGCCCGGCCCGGTGCCGTCGTCGAGCCGAAGCTGCGCGTCGGCGTCGACCGGGACCGCGAGCTCGACGCGCTCGACCGCGACCACCGCCTCGGCGTCGTTCTCGGGATCGTCGGCCTCGTCGATGCGCGCGGCCGAGACGACTTGCTCGTTCGGGGCGACGTCGAACAGGCGGACGCCCTGGCTGGACCGGCCGTTGACGCGCGTGTCGCCGACCGACATGCGGATCAGCTTGGCCTGATC
>CAXTFF010000272.1:0-2939 GCA_964243325.1 uncultured Sphingomonas sp. | reverse complement strand
GGTAAAAGGTATACGATAACGTGATGTTCTCGATGTCGCGCGCGTCGGGGTCGTCGAGCATCTTGGGATCGACATAGAAGATGACGGGCATACGCACGCTCTCGCCGGCTTTCAGCGTCTGCTGGGTGAAGCAGAAGCACTGGATCTTGGTGAAGTACTTTCCCGCCTGGGTAGGCGTGACGTTGAACGTCGCGGTGCCCGTCACGGGCTGCGCAGCCCGGTTGGTGGCCTGAAAGAAGACCATGTCGCGCGCGCCGACCGCCACCGTCTCCAGGGGCGATTCGGGGCGGAAGCTCCAGGGGAGGCGGGGCGAGGTGTTCGCGTCGAAACGGACGGTCACCTCGCGATCGACCGCGCCGGGCGCGCGCAGGCCGCGCTGGGTGGTGCCGCCGAGCCCCGTGACCTGGCAGAACATGCGGTAGAGCGGGACGCTGGCCCAGGCGAGGCCGGTCATGAAGCAGACGAACAGGACGGCCAGGGCGGCGGTGCGGGTCGTACGGGTCATGGAGCGGGACTCCGCCGGGGAACCTGGGACGGGCCGATGTCGGTGGCGGCGCGGGCGGCGTCGTCCATCCCTTGCGTGATGCGGGTGATGCTGACCGCGAAGACGAGCAGCACCAGCGAACCGAGCAAGAGGGCGAGCACGAGCGAGCGGCTGCGCTGGCGCTTCCTGATCAGGTCTTCGTCGTCGGGCGTCATGCGAACCACCGGTCGACGACCAGCGCGCCGAATAAGAGGAAGAGGTACAGGATCGAATATCTGAACAGGCGTTTCTCGGGAGCCATCGTGTCGGCTGGCGGCGCGGTCGTGCGCGTCGCGACGGTCCAGGCCATCACGGCGAACACCGCCGTCGCGGCGGCCGCCACCGCGCCGTAGATCCAGCCGGTCAGCCCGAGCGCCCACGGCAACAGCGCCGCCGTGGCCATCGGGATCGTGTACAGTCCGATCTGCAGGCGGGTGGCGCGCTCGCCCGCCACGACGGGGAGCATGGGGACGCCCGCCGCCTTGTAGTCGGTCTCCATGAACAGCGCGAGCGCCCAGAAATGCGGCGGCGTCCACAGGAACACGAGCGCGAACAGGAGGAGCGGAAGGAGCGACACGTCGCCGGTCGCCGCCGCCCACCCGATCAGCGGCGGGAACGCGCCCGCGGCGCCGCCGATGACGATGTTCTGCGGGGTGCGGCGCTTGAGCCAGACGGTATAGACCAGGACATAGAACAGGATGGACGCGGCCAGGATGGCGGCCGCGACCAGGTTGACCGCGAACACCATGAACAGGACGGAGAACGCGCCCAGGCCGACGCCGAAATGAAGCGCCGACACCCGCTCCATGCGACCCGCGGGAAGCGGGCGCTGCGCGGTGCGGCGCATCAGGGCGTCCAGGTCCGCCTCGTACCACTGGTTGAGCGCGCCCGCCGCGCCCGCGCCGAGCGCGATGCACAGGATCGCGGTGAAGCCGATCACCGGATCGACGCCGCCGGGCGCGGCCAGCATTCCGCACAGGCCGGTGAACACCACCAGCGTCATGACGCGCGGCTTGGTGAGCGCGAGGAAGTCGCGCCAGTCGGCTACGGCCAGGGTGGGGGCGGCGGGGGTCATGGCGATATGCGCGATATAGGGGAGGGGACACCTATCGGAAAGCGGCGGATGCGGGCGGGAGTGCCGTGGATCGTTCCCGGCATCGCGTCCCGGGCCGATGCGCCGGCGGCCTCAGCTGCGGGTGACCATGACGACGCCCACGACCATCACGGCACCGCCGACCAGGCGCGTCAGGCGCGCCGGGTTCCGCTCGAAGCCGAGCCAGCCGAAATGGTCCATCGCCACCGAGACGACGATGCCGGCGGTGACGGTGATGGCGAGGAACGGAGCCGCGCCGATCTTCCGCGCGATCGGCGGCTGGGCGAGGGGAACGGACGCGTCGCCCAGGCGGCCCAGCCAAGCCCACCAGGGGAGGGCGGCGGGCTTGCCCGGCTCGGGCAGCCGCATACCGCCGTAGAACGCGCCGGCGGCGACCAGCGCGAGGATCGTGGTCACCCGGACGAGCAGGCCCACCGTGACGGGTTGGGCCAGGTCCTTGGCCATGGTCGCGTCGGAACCCGACAGCGCGGTGCTGAACGCGCCGGCGGCGATGGCGGCGAGGTAGAGGAACCGGTTCATATGGGGGCCGCCGGACGAAGCGTGTTCGCGTTTCATGGCGTGGAACGGGAAACGCCCCGGGGTGGGCCGGGGCGTCTGCGTTTCGGGAGGGGGGAAGGACACGGGAGTAGATCCCGTGTCTCGTCGGTCGCGGCTGCCGGCCGCGCCGGCCGGCCTCGCGCGTGCGAGCCTCGCCGTGCTCGCTCGCACCGGCGGCCAGCTCGCGCTGGCCGCCTCGCGCGGTCTAGTGGCTCTTGCCGTCGTCGATGACGGGAAGCGTCTCGAACTGGTGATAGGGCGGGGGCGAGGACAACGTCCATTCCAGCGTCGTCGCGCCCTCGCCCCAGGGGTTGTCGCCCGCCTTCTTGCCCGCCAGCATCGAATAGACGAGGTTGACGAAGAACACCGCCATGCCGATCGCCATGATCATGTAGCCGTAGCTGGCGATCGTGTTCCAATATTCGAACGCGTTCGGATAGTCGGAGATGCGCCGCGGCATGCCCTGCAGGCCCAGGAAGTGCATCGGGAAGAACAGCACGTTCACGCCGACGAAGAACACCCAGAAATGCAGCTGACCGAGGAACTCGTTGTACATCTTCCCCGACATCTTCGGGAACCAGTAGTAGAAGCCCGCGAACAGCGCGAACACCGCGCCGAGCGACAGGACGTAGTGAAAGTGCGCCACGACGTAGTAGGTGTCGTGCATGTAATCGTCGATGCCGCCGTTGGCGAGCACGACGCCCGTGACGCCGCCGACGGTGAACATGAAGATGAAGCCCAGCGCCCACAGCATGGGCGTCTGGA
>CAXTFF010000271.1:0-3002 GCA_964243325.1 uncultured Sphingomonas sp. | reverse complement strand
TCGCGGGTGTAGCTCAATGGCAGAGCAGAAGCTTCCCAAGCTTACGACGAGGGTTCGATTCCCTTCACCCGCTCCAGCGCGGCTTGCGCCGCCCCGGCGCGAAGCCGGCGCAGGCGCGGCCGGCGAGCGCGAGGCCACGCATCGCGACTCGTCCGACGGCGCGGCTTCGCCGCGACCCGCCCCAAGGGAGCAGGCCCCACATGCTCGAACGGCTGAAAGCGGCCCTCACCCGGCGACCTCCCGCCCCTGCTTCCGAACCCGACCCGCCGCGTTCCCGCGCCGTCGAGGTCGGGTGGCTGCTCGACACGGACAAGGCGCGCTTCATCTGGCCCGAGCCGCGCCGGTGCAGGCGCGACGACCCCGCGCCCACCCACGCCAAATCGGTCAATCACTGCCCCTCGGTCCTCGACCACGAGGCGCGGATGTTCGAGGTGACCTGCCCGATCGACGTGACCTTGCGCTTCCGCCGCGACGAGAAGGGGCAGCCGGGGCTGGTCAACGTCGACGGCGACCGCTCGGCCATCCGGTCCAAGCACCTGAACGCGATGCTGGCGGTGGTGGGCCAGCGCGAATGGCGGCATCCCGACCGGCCCGTCATCCAGATCGTCACGCCTTACGTGTTCGTCAGCGACGAGCCCGTGTTCATGACGCAGATGCCGCCATTCCTGCACTACCGGCCCGACCCCTGGCCGGGCACGATGATCGGCGGGCGGCTGCCCATCCATATCTGGCCCCGGCAGATGATGTGGGCGTTCGAATGGTACGACACGTCCAGGGAACTGGTGCTCAAGCGCGACGAGCCGTGGTTCTACGTCCGGTTCGAGACGCACAATCCCGCCCGGCCCGTGCGGCTGTTCGAGGCGGAGCGGACGCCCGAGCTCGACGAGCACATGAAGGGCTTGAGCGCGGTCGCGAACTACGTGGACCGCACCTACTCGCTGCTCAAGGTGGCGAGCGCGCGGCGGCCCGCAAGCCTGCTCAAGCGCAAGGCGGGCGCGGTGCCGCCGTCGCCGGGTGACCGGGAACGGGACATCGGCGGCCAAGCGTAAGCATGGGCGGCGTGCCGGGGGGCGCTGATTTCTACAAGGCGGCCGCTAAACGCTTGCCAGCGTCGGTCCGGGCCGTTTAGCCGCCCGGCCAGGATACCAGTCGGCTTAGGGGGAATTTGACTTGCGCATCACCATGATCGGTTCGGGCTATGTGGGCCTGGTGTCGGGGGCGTGCTTCGCCGATTTCGGGCACGAGATCTGCTGCGTCGACAAGGACGCGTCCAAGATCGACCGGCTGCTGGCGGGCAAGATGCCGATCTACGAGCCGGGGCTGGAGCAGCTGGTCGCGCGCAACGTGGCCGCCGGGCGGCTGCGCTTCCCCACCGATCTTCGCGACGGGATCGACGGCGCGGACGCGGTGTTCATCGGGGTGGGCACGCCTTCCCGGCGTGGCGACGGCCATGCCGACCTGTCCTACGTCTACGCCGCGGCCAAGGAGATCGGCGAGGCGATCACCGGTTATACGGTGGTGGTGACCAAATCGACGGTGCCGGTCGGCACGGGCGACGAAGTCGAGCGGATCATCCGCGAGGCCAACCCCCAGGCCGAGTTCGGCGTGGTGTCGAACCCCGAGTTCCTGCGCGAGGGCGCGGCGATCGAGGATTTCAAGCGTCCCGACCGCATCGTCATCGGGTCGGAGGACGAGCGCGCGACCGCCGTCATGCGCCAGGTCTATCGTCCGCTGTCGCTCAACGCCGCGCCGATCCTGGTGACGGGCCGCCGCACGGCCGAGCTGATCAAATATGCGGGCAACGCGTTCCTGGCGACCAAGATCACCTTCATCAACGAGATCGCCGACCTGTGCGAGAAGGTGGGCGCGGACGTGCAGGACGTGTCGCGCGGGATCGGGCTGGACAACCGCATCGGCAAGAAGTTCCTCCATGCCGGCCCGGGCTATGGCGGATCGTGCTTTCCCAAGGACACGCTGGCGCTCCTGAAGACCAGCCAGGACTACGACGCGCCGCAGCGGATCGTCGAGGCGGTGGTCGCGGTCAACGACAACAGGAAGCGCGCGATGGGCCGCAAGATCATCGCCGCGATGGGCGGCGAGGTGCGCGGCAAGACGGTCGCGGTGCTGGGGCTGACCTTCAAGCCCAACACGGACGACATGCGCGATTCGCCCGCGATCTCGGTCATCCAGGCGCTCCAGGACGCGGGGGCGACCGTGAAGGCGTATGATCCCGAAGGCCACGAGCAGGCGCGGCCGATGCTGCCCGACATCGAATATTGCGAGGGGCCGTACCAGGCGATCGAGGGCGCGGACGCCCTGGCGATCCTGACCGAATGGGACGCGTTCCGCGCGCTCGACTTCCCCCGCGTCAAGTCGCTGCTGAAGTCGCCGGTGCTGGTCGACCTGCGCAACATCTACAACCGCGCCGAGCTGGAGGCGGCGGGCTTCAGCTACACGGGCATCGGGCGTTGACGAGTTCCGGGCGCACCGATCCCGTCCTCGTCACGGGCGCGGCCGGGTTCATCGGCCACGGCGTCGCGCACCGGTTGCTCGAGCGCGGCGAGCGGGTGATCGGGGTCGACATCGTCAACGACTATTACGACCCGGCGCTGAAGGAGGCGCGGCTGTCGACCTTCAACGGCCGGGCCGAGTTCTCGTTCGAGCGCGCCGACATCGCCGACGCCGAGCGGATGGCGGAGATCGTGAGGGAGGCGGGCGTGAAGCGGATCGTCCATCTCGCGGCGCAGGCGGGGGTCCGGTACAGCCTGGAGAACCCGTTCGCCTATCAGCGGTCGAACCTGCAGGGACACCTGTCGATGCTGGAGGCAAGCCGCCACGCCGCCGACTTCGAGCATCTGGTCTACGCCTCATCGAGTTCGGTCTACGGCGACAAGCCGATGGGAGGCAAGGGGTTCACCGAGGACGAGGCCGCGGCGTCGCCCGTGTCGCTCTACGCCGCGACCAGGAGGTCGTGCGAACCGATGCGCCATTACTACACGCAC
>CAXTFF010000270.1:0-3031 GCA_964243325.1 uncultured Sphingomonas sp. | reverse complement strand
TTCCTGGACGGGGCGCTCGCCGCGCGGCTCATCGGCGACCTGCGGACGCCCGCGGCCCCGGACCCGCGCCCGCGCCCGCCAGCCGACATCCTGACGGCGCGCGAGGTGGACGTGCTCGGCCTGGTGGCGCGCGGCATGACCAACAAGGAGGTCGGCCGCGAACTCGACATCAGCCCGGGCACGGTCAAGGTGCATGTCGAGCGCATCATCGGCAAGCTGGGCGTCGCCGACCGCACCCAGGCGGCCGTGCGCGGGGTCGAACGCGGGCTCGTCCGCGCTGCGGGCGATTGATGCGGCGGTTGCTCGGCAGGTCCTGGGCCGACCGGCCGCTCCGCATCAAGGGCCTGATCCTGACCGCGTTGCCATTGCTCATCTTCATGGGCGCGCTTTTCTGGGTGGCGGGCGCGACGAGGGACGAGGAAGCGGCGCTGAACCGCGTCCAGCACGCCCTGCGCATCCAGGACGACCTGGGCCAGGTCGAAACGCTGATCCACCGCGCGGCGTTGGAGCGTACCACCGGCGGGCGCGCGACGCGCCGTCTCGTCGAGGCCGAACGATGGTTGCCGGCGGTGCTGGCCAGCCTTGGCGCGACCGTCCGGGATCGTGAGCAGCGGGAGCGGCTCGCCGCGATGACGCCGCTCGCCGGCCGGGCGCTCGCGGCGTTCCGTCCGGACGGCGCGCGCGGGGGACGAGGGAACGCGGCGCCGGCGCTCGACCGGCTCGAGCGCGCCGTGGCCGGGATGCGCGGGCGCGAGGCGGTCCTGCTGGCCGAGCGGATGAAGAGCGCCGAAGAGGCGCAGGCGCGCAACCTGGCCGTGATACTCGCGGCCGGCGCGCTGGGCGTGGCCGCCAGTCTCGGCGCGGTGCTGTTGTTCACCACGGGGATCGTCCGGCGGGTGCGCCTTCTGGAACTGAACGCCGACCGCCTCGCGCGCGGGGACGCGCTGGCGCCGCCGCCGTCGGGATCGGACGAGGTGGGCCGCCTGGGCGCGGCGCTCGCGCGGGCGAGCGCGCTCCTGTTCGAGCGGCAGCACCGGCTCGAGGACCTCGTGGCGCGGCTGTTCCAGGTGCAGGAGGACGAGCGCCGCCGGGTCGCCTACGACCTGCATGACGGGTTGGCGCAGGTCGCGGCGGCGGCGCACGGCCACCTCCAGGCCTATGCCGAACGGTTTCCGCCGCCCACGGCCACCGCCGCGGAGGCGCTGGCGCGCGGGTTGGAGCTGGTGCAGCGCACGGTGCGCGAGACCCGCGCGGCGATCGCCGGGCTTCGTCCGACCGCGCTCGACGATTTCGGCCTGGCGCAGGCGATCAGGCTCGAGCTCGAGCTGCTGCGGGGCGAGGGTCGGGCGGTGGTGTTCGTGGACCGACTGGAAGGCGAGCGTCCGCCGCCCGTCGTCGAGACGGCGCTGTTCCGCATCGCCCAGGAGGCGCTCACCAACGTCCGCAAGCACGCGGGGGCCGGGGCCGCGGTGGAACTGCTGCTGGAACGGGCCGACCGGGCGATCGTCCTCGAGGTCGCCGACGCCGGGCGGGGTCTCTCCACCGAGACTCGGCTCGCGCGGGCCGGCGAGCGCATCGGCCTGGACGCCATGCGCGAGCGCGCTTCGCTGCTGGGCGGCCGCGTCCGGATCGAGGATCGGGTGGGCGGCGGGACGCGCGTGCTGGTGGCGATACCGAGCGGGCCCGGACCAGGCGGACCTGCCGAAGGACCCGGGCGCCGGGGGTGATCGCGGCGCGGCGCGCCGCGTCCCGCCTCCGGCGGCTCAGGCCGAAGGCGTGCCGGCGGCCGCCCCCGCGACGATCGCCGCCCATTCGGCCTCGTCGATCACGCGGACGCCCAGGTCCGCCGCCTTTTTCAGCTTGGACCCCGCGCCCGGTCCGGCCACGACCAGGTCGGTCTTGGCCGACACGGACGCCGCGACGCGCGCGCCCAGCGCCTCGGCTTGGCGCTTGGCCTCGTCGCGCGACAGCGTTTCCAGCGATCCGGTGAAGACGATCGTCTGTCCCGACACCGCCGACGCGCGCGCCTCGAACGCGGCGTCGGCGGGCGCGACCTCGCGCAGCAGGTCGGCGACGACGTGGCGGTTGTGCTTTTCCGCGAAGAAGCCGGTGAGCGCGTCGGCGACCTCCGGCCCGATCCCCGCCGTCTCCACCGCGGCGACCAGCGCGCGGCCGCGGCGCAGCACGAACCGGCGCTCGGGCTCGCCCACCGCCGGCACGGTCGCGCGCCGGACGCGCAGCGCCGCCCGGATCACCGCCGCCAGCGCGCGCGCGGAGCCGTAGCGCCGCGCCAGGTCGCGCGCGGTCACTTCGCCCACATGGCGGATGCCCAGCGCGAACAGGAACCGGTCGAGCGGCACCGCGCGGCGTTCCTCGATCGCGCCCAGCAGCTTGTCGACCACCAGCTCCGACATCCGCTCGCGCCGGGTCAGTTCGCCCCGGCGGCGGTGCAGCCGGAAAATGTCGGCGGGCGAGGCGATCAGTCCGTCCCGGAAGAACTCCTCCACCCGCACCAGCCCCAGCCCGGTGATGTCGAAGGCGTGGCGCGACACGAAATGGATGAGCCGCTCGACGCGCTGCGCCGGGCAGATCAGCCCGCCCGTGCAGCGCACCACCACCTCGCCCTCGCCGCGCTCGGCCAGCGAGCCGCATTCGGGGCAGGTCGTGGGGAACACGAATGCCGGGCGCTCGGCGTCGCGCGTCAGGTTCCCGGTGATCTGCGGGATCACGTCGCCGGCGCGCTGGATCACGACGCGGTCTCCGGGCCGCACCCCCAGCCGTTCGATCTCGTCGGCGTTGTGGAGCGTGGCGTTGGTCACGACCACCCCGCCCACCGTCACCGGCTCCAGCCGAGCGACCGGGGTGAGCGATCCCGTCCGCCCGACCTGGATGTCGATCGCGTTCAGGGTCGTCTGCGCCTGCTGCGCGGGGAACTTGTGCGCGACCGCCCAGCGCGGGGCCCGCCCGACGATGCCGAGCCGCGCCTGCCAGTCGAGCCGGTCGAGCTTGTACACCACCCCGTCGATGTCGA
>CAXTFF010000269.1:0-3054 GCA_964243325.1 uncultured Sphingomonas sp. | reverse complement strand
CGAGCCCTCGTCGACGCCCATCGCGATCTCGGCGGACTGGCCGTGCAGGTTGTTCTCGAACGACAGCGTCCGCCAATGGAAGCCCGACTGTTCGTAACCGATGCGCTTAACCGTCGCGCGCACCGCCGCCTCGATCTCCGCCAGCGCGCCGTCCGCCCATTCGCCGTTCTCGAACACGCCGCGGCAGCGGATCTCGCCCGCCAGCACGACCTTGTTGGTGGTGCACAGCGTTTCGCAGGCGATGCGCGCCTCGGGGTCCTTGGACAGGAACAGGTCGACCACCGCGTCCGAGATCTGGTCGGCGACCTTGTCGGGATGGCCTTCGGACACGGACTCGGAAGTGAAGGTGAAGGACTGGCGCATCAGGATCGATCCCGTGATATAAAGAAAGCTTTATATGGCCGTTAGCGAGCGCGGCGGCGGATGGCAACGGCCCCGGCCAAGAGCGCCGCCGCGACGAGCGCCGCGAGCAGGTTGCCGAGCCGCGCGAAGAGGGTCGGGGGCAAAGGCGGCGGCACGGCCGCCTCGATCGCGCCCGCCGTCTCGTGCGGAATCGTCGCCAGCATGCGCCCGTCGGCGGCGATCACCGCCGAGATGCCCGTCGGCGTCGCGCGGATGATCGGTAGGCCTTCCTCCATCGCGCGCATCCGCGCCTGCGCCAGATGCTGGGGCGGGCCCCAACGGCCGAACCAGGCGTCGTTCGAGGGGTTGAACAGGAAGCGGGGCCGGTTCGCCCGATCGACCACCTCGCCGGAGAAGATGATCTCATAGCAAAGCTGCATGCCGACCGCGCCGAAGCCGGGCAGCAGGAGATTGCGCGGGCCGGGGCCGGGCGAGAAGTCGAAGTCGCCGGGCACCAGCCGCCGGAGCCCGAGCGGCTCGAGCAGCCCCTTCATCGGGAGGGACGCGCCGTACGGAACGAGGTGCGCCTTGTCGTATCGTCCGCGTAAACGCCCCGCCGCGTCCACCGCGAACACCGAGTTGGTCGCCGCCGCGATGTCGTCGTTCCGGTCGAAGGTGAGCGCGGTGCCGCCCGTCACCACCAGGTCGCGCGGCCCGAGCACGCTGGCGATCCGTCGGCGGATCAGCGCGGCCGGGCGGTCGTAATTTATGTAAGCGGGATAGCCGTCCTCCAGGTAATCGCGCACGACCCCCTCGGGCCAGACGACGAGGCGCGGCGTCGGCCCGGGCTCGCCCGATCGCGCCAGCAACGCGCGGAGCACGCGCTCGCCGTCGTCGGGACCGCGGTCCTCCTGGCCGATATTGGGCTGCACCACGCGAACCAGCGGCGCGCCGGACGCTGCGTCGGGCGCGCGGGTGAGGGGGGCGGAGAGGGCGGCGAGTACGATCCCCGAGCCGGCGATCGCGGGAAGGGCCGAGCGTTTGGCGACAAGCGACAGGAGGCCCACCGCCGCGACCACCGTCAATCCGGACAGCGCATAGGTGCCGACGAACGCCGACAACCGCGCGACGCCCAGGACCGGCACCCAGATCACGCCCAGCGGGTCCCAGGCGTAACCGGTGAACATCACCGCGCGCAGATACTCGGTCGCGATCCATGCCGCCCCGAAGGCGAGCGCGTAGGGCGCGTCGGGTTGGCTTCCACGAAACCGCCAAGCGATCCCCGCCGCCATCGCCGGATACACCGCCAGGTAGAGCGCCAGCGCCACCGCCGCGAAATAGCCCAGCACCGGCGGCATCGCGTCCTGGAAGTCGAAGGCGTGCTGGAACCAGTTGTCGTTGACGGTGAAATGCCCGACCCCGAACGCGTAGCCGAGCCATAGCGCGCGCTTGAGCGAGCCCGCCCGGTGGACGAGCCACGCCCAGCCCGCCACCGCGAGCAGCGTCAGCGGCCAGAGCTCGAGCGGCGCGAAGCCGCAGGCGGCGACCGCGCCGAGCACGAGCGAGAGGAGGGCGGGACGGCGGAGCACGGCGGGCGCTATGCTGCCGCGCGGCCGCCGGCACAATGGCGGCGGCATCAGCGCGGCTTGGCCGGTCCCTTGCCGCCGCCGGGCGGGCGGCGCTTGGTCTCGATCACGGGCGGCTTGCCCGGCGGGCGCGAGGCCGGGCGGGGGCGCGGCGGGGCGGTGGGGGACGGCGACGCCCCCCCGGCCGGGGCGATGACGTAGCCTTCTCTCTGCAACCGCGTGAAGGCGGCGCGGACGCCCGCCGCGACCGCGGCACGCACCTCGGCGGGCAGGTCGTCCAGCGTGGTGTTGGGGTGGACGGCGCCCAGGTCGCGCAGCAGCGCGTTGGGTACGCCCCGCGACGCGGTCTTGAACGCGACCGCCGTGTCGATCGCGGCGGCGGCGACGATCTCGCCCATGATGTCGGTCGCTGACTTGGCCATGACCTTACTAACGCCCAGAAGTCGGTTCCGTCTCCCCGTGCTCGCGCGGAGGTGATATGCGATCGTCCATGACGCTGCGCCCCTTCCATCTCGCCTTTCCCGTCCACGACCTCGCCGCCGCGCGGGGCTTCTACCGGGACACGCTCGGCTGCGGGGAGGGGCGGTCGAGCGAGAGCTGGATCGACTTCGACCTGTTCGGCCACCAGATCGTCGCGCATCTCGATCCCGCGGCCGAGCCCGTGGCGGTGTCGAACGCGGTCGACGGCCACGACGTGCCCGTGCCGCATTTCGGCGTGGTGCTGGCGATGGACGACTGGCGCGCGCTCGCCGACCGCTTGGGCGCGGCGGGCGTCGCGTTCGGGATCGAGCCGCACATCCGCTTTCCCGGCCGGGCGGGGGAGCAGGCGACCATGTTCTTCCGCGACCCCAGCGGCAACGCGCTGGAGTTCAAGGCCTTCGCCGACGACGCCATGATCTTCGCCACCGAACTGGCTCCTTCCCATTCCACGCCCGCCGAGGTGACCGCATGACCGCTCCCGTCGAAGTCGACCTGCCCCACAAGCTGGGCCAGGCCGAAGCGCGTCGCCGCATCGAGCGCGGCTTCGGCAAGCTCGCCAGCTGGATTCCGGGCGGGCAGGTGAGCCGCCACGCCTGGGAAGGCGACACGCTGGTCTTCACCGTCGAGGCGATGGGCCAGCGGGGGA
>CAXTFF010000268.1:0-3056 GCA_964243325.1 uncultured Sphingomonas sp. | reverse complement strand
TTGGGCGAGCTGCGGGGCGACCAGATGCGCAAGATGGGCAAGTCGGGCATGCTGCCGCTGCTGTATGCGCACCTGTTCTCGTTGTCGCTGATGCGCGAGGTGTTCGCCCGGCAGATGCAGCTGGGGCGGATGCCGCAGGCAGCCCCGCAGCTGCCGAACTGATCCGGCGAGGCTGTGAACTTTTTTGGGAACGGTTGAAGGTCGGGCGGGTTGTATGGCGTGACACGGTCCCTAGATCGTGTCGGTACGGGGCCGTGTTCCCCCCCCTTTCGCGGACCCGTACGACGCGCTTTGAGCGCGTCTCCTCCCTGAACCTTGGCCACCCCGTGCGTTCGATCGCGCGGGGTGGTTTTTTATCGGGCGGTCGTCGTTCGGCGGCCCTCATTCGGCGGCTTGGGCGAGCCCGCCCGCCAGCGCCTCCTCCTCCAGCGCGGCGATCGTCGCCTCGACCAGCGCCACCGTCGCGGCGAGGCCGGGGCCGGGCAGGTCGAGCCGACGGTCGAGATAGAGCGAACGGTCGAGTTCGAGTTGCAGCCCGTGCACGCCCCGCATCGGCGACGCATGGCGGTCGAGCACGTGCCCGCCCGCGTAAGGGCTGTTGAGCGCGACGCGCAAGCCCGCCGACAGCGCCGCCGCTTCCGCCCGGGCGACGAAGCGCGCGCCCGCCGCGCGGCCGAAACGGTCGCCGATCACCACCCGCGCCGCGCCCGGCCCGAGCGGCGGCATCGAATGGAGGTCGAGAAGCACCGCCACCCCGAACCGCGCGCGCGCCGCCATCAACGTTTCGCCCAGCGCCTGGTGGTACGGCCGGTGCGCGTGCGCGATGCGGGCGCGGACGTCGGCGTCCGACAGCTTGCGCCGCCAGATCTCGCCGGTCGCGGGCACGCGCCTGGGAACCAGCCCCAGCCCGCTGCGCAGCTTGGGCGAGCGCGCGGGCTGCCCGGTCGGGTCCGCGCCCTCGTCGACCGCCGGGTCGCGTTCGTCCTCGCCGCGGTTGAGGTCGATCCAGGCGCGCGCGACGCCCTGCACCAGGGTGGTCCGCCCGCCGCGCGCGCCGAGCGCGACCGCGTCGACATGGCGGTCTTCCAGCGCGCGCAGCCCGGCGGGTCCGGCGCGCAGCAGCGGCAGCATCTCCGGCGGGTGACGACGGCCCGCGTGAGGCACCGACAGCACCACGGGGCTCGCCGGGCGGTCCGGGTCGCCCCACCTGTCGAAGCTCGGCTCCATTCCGGAACGGTAAGGCGCGACGCCGCGCGCGGCAACGGTGCGGCGCACTGGAAATCTTAACCGGTCCCGGGCTAGTCGGATGCCTGGAACAGGCCGCCGACGGGCGTCACGGGGTTGAGCGCGATGTACCGGATTCTACTGGCCGAGGACGATCAGGTCATGCGCGAGTATCTGACGCGCGCGCTGGAGCGGTCTGGCTACGCCGTGGTCGCGGTGGATCGGGGGACGGCGGCGATCCCGTTGTTGGAGCGGGAGCGGTTCGACCTGTTGCTGACCGACATCGTCATGCCCGAGATGGACGGGATCGAGCTGGCGCAGAAGGCGGGCGAGATGTGCGCGGACCTGCGGGTCATGTTCATCACGGGCTTCGCGGCGGTGACGCTCAAGGCCGGGCGCGCGATGCCGCAGGCGCGCGTGCTGTCCAAGCCGTTCCACCTGCGCGACCTGGTGATGGAGGTCGACCGGCTGTTCGAGCGCGACCAGGCCGGACTCAACTGAACGGCTTGCGCCACCGATGGGAGCCCGCTAGGGGCGCGGTCGTGGGCGTGTAGCTCAGTGGTAGAGCACTGTGTTGACATCGCAGGGGTCGCAAGTTCAATCCTTGCCACGCCCACCAATTCACGCCTCAGCCGTGCCGGCGCGTCCCGCCGATCGCGGCGGTGACCACGCCGCCCGCGAGCGCGCTTCCCGCCAGCACCAGCAGCAGCGCGCGGAAATCGGTGGCGGTCGCCAGCGTCCAGGCCAGCGCCGGGCCGATCAGGGCGGGCGCGGTGTTGGCCAGGTTCAACAGCCCCAGGTCGCGCCCGCGCCGCGTGGGCGAGGGCAGCAGCTGCACCGCGTGGGCGGTGTTGAGGCCCAGGAACGTCGCGCTCCCGCAGGCATAGAGCGCGAACCCCGCCGCCGCGGGCCGCCAGTCGCGCGCCGCCGCCATGACCGCCAGCCCGGCGGCGGTCGCCATGGCCGCCGCGACGAGGAAGCCTTCGCGCGCGCGCAGGCGGTCCGACGCGACGCCCGCCGCCACCGCCAGCGGTACGCTCGCGGCAAAGGAGCAGGCCATGAGCGTGCCGACCCAGGCCGCGACGCGGTCGCCGGGGACACCGGGCGCAAGGCTGCGGAAATAGAACAGCACATAGGCGAACAGCACGACGCCTGGCACTTGGACGAGCAGCCGTGCGGTCCAGGCGAGCAGGAAATCGCGCCGTCCGGGCGGCCGCGCGCGGTCGTCCGGCGGGGCCGCGAGCGGTCGCCGGGCGGGGGTCAGGAGCAGCGGCGTCGCCATGGCCGCGAACAGAAGGCACAGGACAGGCAGCCGCGCCGCTTCGCCCAGCGCCGCCGCCCCGACGAGCAGCGCGGAGGCGGCGGAGGCGACCGGGCCGCCGAGCGCGAGCAGCCCGCCGGCCGCGCCCATCTGCCCGCCCGGCACCTCGTCCGCCATGGTCGCGGCGAGCGGGGCGAGCATGGCGTTGACCGCCACCTGGAACAGCACGATCGCCGCCAGCAGCCCGCCCGGCGTCCGCGCCGCGCCGACCGCGGCGTAGCTGAGCGCGGTCAGGAGCACGCCCGCGGCGATCCAGCCCCGGCGCGATCCGCCGCGCGCGACGCCGCGGTCGCTCAACGCCCCGAACGCGATGTTGGACCCCGAGGCCGCGACCGCGCCCGCCAGCGAGATCGCGGTCAGGAGGCCGAGCCGCGCGTCGCCCGCCACCTCCTCCACCCTGAGCGGCAGCAGGAGCGTCAGGAGCGGGAGGTAGGCGACGACCCCGCCCGCGTTCGCGAGCGCGTAGAACAGGAGAAAGGCCGACGAGCGCCGGTCGCGGTCGGGACTGGTC
>CAXTFF010000267.1:686-3066 GCA_964243325.1 uncultured Sphingomonas sp. | reverse complement strand
GTGCGATACCCATGGCTACTCCGCCGCCTCCTGCATTGGCGTCAGCGTGTCGTTGCCCGCGCGCTCGCGGATGCGGCGTTCCATTTCCGGGCGGAAATGCTTGATCAGGCCCTGGATAGGCCAGGCCGCCGCGTCGCCTAGCGCGCAGATCGAATGGCCCTCGACCTGCTTGGTCACCTGGAGCAGCGTGTCGATCTCGCTGATCGCCGCCTCGCCCGTGCGCATCCGCTCCATGACGCGCCACATCCAGCCCGTGCCCTCGCGGCAGGGCGTGCATTGCCCGCAGCTCTCGTGCTTGTAGAAATAGGAGATGCGGCTGATCGCGCGGACGATGTCGGTGGACTTGTCCATGACGATCACCGCCGCCGTGCCCAGCCCCGACCCGACCGCCTTCAGGCCGTCGAAGTCCATGGGCGCGTCCAAGATCTCGGCCGCCGGCACCAGCGGCACCGACGACCCACCCGGGATGACGGCGAGCAGGTTGTCCCACCCGCCCCGGATGCCGCCGCAATGCCGCTCGATCAGCTCGCGGAACGGGATGCCCATCTCCTCCTCGACGACGCAAGGGCGCTCGACATGGCCGGAGATCTGGTAAAGCTTGGTGCCCTTGTTGTTCTCGCGCCCGAAGCCCGCGAACCACTCGGCCCCGCGCCGCAGGATGGTGGGCACCACCGCGATCGACTCGACGTTGTTGACCGTCGTCGGGCAGCCATACAGCCCCGCCCCCGCCGGAAAGGGCGGCTTGAGGCGCGGCTGGCCCTTCTTGCCCTCCAGCGATTCGAGCATCGCGGTCTCTTCGCCGCAGATGTACGCGCCCGCGCCCCGGCACAGGAACACGTCGAAATCGTACCCGGACCCGGCCGCGTTCCTGCCGATCAGCCCGCGCGCGTACGCCTCGCCGATCGCTTGGCCGAGCACCTCCGCCTCGCGGATATATTCGCCCCGAATGTAGATATACGCCGCCCGCGCGCGCATCGCGTAACCCGCGATCAGCGACCCTTCGATCAGCTTGTGCGGATCGTGCCGCATGATCTCGCGGTCCTTGCACGACCCGGGCTCGGACTCGTCGGCGTTGACGACCAGGAAGTTCGGCCGATCGGGCTTGGGCTCCTTGGGCATGAACGACCATTTGGTCCCCGTCGGGAACCCCGCCCCGCCGCGCCCGCGCAATGCCGACGCCTTGACGATGTCGATGATCGCGTCCTGCCCGCGCGCCATCAGCGCGCGCGTGTCGTCCCAATCGCCGCGCATGATCGCGGCGTCGAGCGTCCAGGGCTGGAACCCGTAGACGTTGGTGAAGATGCGGTCCTTGTCGGCGAGCATCAGTTAGGCTTTCCAGTTGCGGAATGATGATCCAGATTCGCCTGGAAAGCGTCGAGCATGGCCGCCAGCTTGGCGTGATGGCGCGCGTCGGCAGGCCTCATGCCGAGCAGCGAAGCGCGGAGCCGAGACTGGGCGAGGGCAAAGGCGCTCACGCCCACTCCCCCCGGTAATCGTGGTTGGCGTCGACCATCTCGCGCAAGCTCGTCGGCCCGCCCTCCGGGCACGAGTCCCGCCGTCCGATCTGCGAGCCGGCGGGCGGGGTCTCGCCGCGGGCGAGCGCCTCCAGCACGGCGGTGGTGCGGTCGTAATCCAGGTCCTCGAAATTATCGTCGTTGATCTGCACCATGGGCGCGTTCGCGCAGGCGCCCAGGCACTCGACCTCCGTCAGCGTGAACAGGCCGTCGGGCGTCGTCTTGCCCTTGTTCAGCCCCTTGTTCTTGCAGGCCGCGATCACCTCGTCCGATCCGCGCAGCATGCACGGCGTCGTACCGCACACCTGGACGTGGTAGCGGCCGACGGGGGCCAAGTTGTACATCGTGTAGAAGGTCGCGACCTCATAAACGCGCATGTACGGCACGCCGATCGCGCGCGCGACGAACTCGATCACCGGCACGGGCAGCCAGCCTTGCGTCGCCGTCTCCCGCCCCACCTGCCGCTGGGCGAGGTCGAGCAGCGCGAGCGACGCCGACTGCTCGCGCCCGGTCGGAAAACGCGCCATGATCTCGCGCACCTTGGGCTCGCTCTCCGCGTCCCAGGCGAACGCGCCCCAGCGCGCGCGGGTCTCGGCCTCGTCGGGGATGGTGGGTGCTTCAGCCATTTGTCGCCTCGTGCGCCCTGTGCGCTTTAAGCGCGGTCAGGATCGCGATCAGCGCGACCCCGGCGAACACCCGACTTCCGATCCAGCCTTGCGCGAGACCGACAATGGCAGTCATCAAGATGATGCCAGCCGCCGAAGCGGCCAATCTGGAGGTGGTTCGAGGCCTCACCGATCACACTCCCCGAACACGATATCCATCGCTCCCAGGATCGCGGTGGTGTCGGCCAGCATGTGCCCGCG
>CAXTFF010000267.1:0-676 GCA_964243325.1 uncultured Sphingomonas sp. | reverse complement strand
CCGCGCGTTCGCGGGCGTCCACTGGAAACCCTCGCCGGGAAGCGCCTCGCTCAACGGTCCACCTCCCCGAATACGATGTCCAGCGACCCCAGGATCGCCGTCGTGTCCGCCAGCATGTGCCCGCGGCTCATGAAGTCCATCGCCTGCAGGTGGCTGAACGCGGTCGGCCTGATCTTGCACCGGTACGGCTTGTTAGTCCCGTCCGCGACCAGATACACGCCGAACTCGCCCTTGGGGCTTTCGGTGGCGACATACACCTCGCCCGCGGGCACGTGGAACCCCTCGGTATAGAGCTTGAAGTGATGGATCAGCGCCTCCATCGACCGCTTCATGTCCGCGCGGCGCGGCGGCGACACCTTTGAGTTCAGCGCGTGGACCGGCCCGTCGGGCATGTCTGCGATGCACTGGCGCATGATCCGCGCCGATTGCCGCACCTCCTCCACGCGTACCATGAACCGGTCGTAGCAGTCGCCGCGCGTCCCGATCGGCACGTCGAACTCGACCCGGTCGTACGCGTCGTAGGGCTGCGACTTGCGGAGGTCCCACGGGATCCCCGCTGCGCGGATCATCGGGCCGGAAAAGCCCCAGGCGATCGCGTCGTCGCGCGACACCGTGCCGATATCGACGTTGCGCTGCTTGAAGATGCGGTTGTCCGCGACCAGCGAGATCGCGTCCT
>CAXTFF010000266.1:0-3068 GCA_964243325.1 uncultured Sphingomonas sp. | reverse complement strand
GACCCGCCCGAAACAGTAGAGCCGGCGCACCCGCTCGAACGCGTCCAGGACGTGCGCGAACCGGCGCTGCTCGTCGCCGAATATGTCCTGCGTCCCGCGGACGCGGTTGGGGGTGGGGGTTCGCGCCATGTCGGCCGAGGCATCTAGGCGAGCGGGACCCGTCGCGCTAGCATCCGCGTCATGGACGCCGCGAACGCCTCGACGTCGGTCGGACGACGGGTCGCGCCGCGGTCTTATCTCGTCTTCGTGGCGCTGTTCGCGCTCGGAACGGCCGCGCTCGCGCCGGCGCTCGGGCTGGGCGGCGGCGTGATGACCGCGTTCGACGCGGCGACGCTCGTGTTCCTGGCCACGCTGGCGCGCCTGCTCGGCCACGACGCGCAAGGGATCCGCGCGGCCGCGCGCGACAACGACGCGAACCGGGCGGCGCTGCTCGTCCTGACCGGCCTCGTCACATTGGTCGTCCTGGTCGCGGTCGCGGGCGCGTTCCGGGGAGGGCTGACGCCCACGGAGAAGCTGCTGGTCGTCGCGACGCTCGCGCTCGCCTGGCTGTTCTCGAACGCGGTCTACGCGCTGCATTACGCGCACCTGTTCTATGCGGAGACCGGCGGCGGCGACGCGGGCGGCCTCGTCTTTCCCGGCGGCGACGAACCGCTCTATCCGGAGTTCGTCTATTTCGGCTTCACGCTGGGCATGACGTTCCAGACGTCGGACGTCGAGATCACCGGCCGGGGGATGCGGCGGGTCGCGACCGGGCACTGCCTGGCCGCGTTCGTTTTCAATCTCGGGGTGATCGCGTTCACCATCAACGTGATCGGGGCAACGTGATCGGGGCGGATCGAGCCGCTGGACGCGCCGCGGTCCGCCCGCCTACACGGGCCGCCATCCCACCGCCCAGCGGAGCACCGCCTTGATCCGATCCCTCGCCGTCCCGGTCCTGCTCGCGGCCCCAAGTCTCCTTGGCGCCGTCCCCGTCCTCGCGCAGGTCCCGCCCGGCAACTCCGCGCCGCAGCCCGTGCCGTTCGTCGACACGATCCCGGCCCCGCGCGACGTGGCTTATCCCGGCGTCATCACGCTCGACATCGACGCGACCGACACCGAACGCGGCGTCTTCCGGGTCAGGGAGACGATCCCGGTGGCGGCGGGCGGCCGCACCGCGCTCCTTTATCCCAAGTTCCTCCCCGGCACCCACGCCGCGCGCGGGGAGATCGAGAAGCTGACGGGCTTGAAGATCACGGCGAACGGCCGCCCCGTCCCCTGGACGCGCGACCCGGTCGACGTGTTCGCGTTCCACATCGACGTGCCGCAGGGCGCGCGGCGGCTCGACCTCGAGTTCCAGTTCGTCTCGGCCACCAAGGCGGACCAGGGCCGCATCGTCGTCACCCCGACGATGATCAGTCTCCAGCCCAATTCGATGAGCCTCTATCCGGCGGGCCATTACGTCCGCCGGATCCCGGTCAAGATGACGGTCAGGTATCCGACCGGCTGGACCGCCGTGTCCGCCGTCCCCGCCCGCAGAGCCGAGTCGGGGGGCGGCTCCACCTACAGCTACGATCAGGTCAATTACGAGACGCTTGTCGACTCCCCGGTCCTGGCGGGCCGTCATTACAGGCGATGGGCGCTTTCCCCCCGGGTCGACCTGAACGTCTTCGCCGACGACCCCGCGGAGCTCGCCGCCAAGCCCGAGCACCTCGACGCGCACCGGCGCCTCGTCGATCAGGCGGTCAAGACCTTCGGCGCTCAGCATTACGACCGCTACGAGTTCCTGCTGTCGGTCACCGACCAGCTCGGCGGCATCGGGCTGGAGCATCACCGCTGGTGGTAGAACTGCGGCAGCCCGGGCTATTTCACCGACTCAGAGAACAGCGTCACCAGGCGCAACCTCCTCCCCCACGAGTTCTCCCACAGCTGGGACGGCAAGTTCCGCCGCGGCGCGGACCAGTGGGCCCCCGACTACCGCACCCCCACGCGCGGCTCGCTGCTGTGGGTGTACGAGGGCCAGACGCAGTTCTGGGGCTACGTCCTCCAGGCGCGGTCTGGCATCGTGTCCAAGCAGGACACGCTGGACGCCTATGCGCTGATCGCCGCCGGCCTCCAGAACGCGCGCGGGCGCGAATGGCGGCCGATGGTCGACACCACCAACGACCCGGTCATCTCCGCGCGCCGCCCCAAGGGCTGGGCCAGCTGGCAGCGGTCGGAGGATTATTACAACGAGGGCCTGCTGATCTGGATGGAGGTCGACGCGATGCTCCGCCGCCAGTCCGGCGGCCGCCGCTCGATCGACGACTTCGCGCGGGCGTTCTTCGGGGTGCGCGACGGCGACTGGGGCGAGCTGACCTATACGTTCGAGGACGTGGCGGGGACGCTGAACGCGATCCAGCCTTACGACTGGGCCGGGTTCCTGCGCCGCCGCATCACCGAGACCGGGCAGCCCGCCCCCATCGGCGGCTTCGCCATGAACGGCTACCGCCTCGTCTATACGCCCGAGCCGACAAGCTTCTTCGGCAAATCGGAAAAGGCGCGCAGCGCCACGGACCTGAGCTACTCGCTCGGCCTCGTCGTCAACAAGGACGCGGAGGTCACCGCCTCCGTCTGGGACTCGCCCGCCTTCAAGGCCGGCATCGACGTCGGCTCCACGATCCAGTCGGTGAACGGCCAAGTGTACTCGCCCGAGCGGCTGAAGGCGGCGGTCATGGCCGCCAAGGGAACGTCCGCCCCGATCCGGCTGTTGATCCGCGCGGCCGATCGGGTGCGCGAGGTCGCGGTCGACTATCACGACGGCCCCCGCTACCCGCGCCTCCAAAAGGTCGGGTCGGGCGAGAACGGCCTCGACCGGCTGCTCGCGCCGCGCTGACATCTAGCAACAGGGGACCGACTTTTGCGTATCGACCTGATCCCGGTGGGGAAGAGCCCGCCCGACGACCTGAACGTCATCATCGAGGTGCCGACCGGCGGCGAGCCCGTGAAGTACGAGTTCGACAAGGCCAGCGGCGCGCTGTTCGTCGACCGCATCCTGCACACGCCGATGCGCTACCCGGCCAATTACGGCTTCGTGCCGCACACGCTGTCGC
>CAXTFF010000265.1:0-3077 GCA_964243325.1 uncultured Sphingomonas sp. | reverse complement strand
CCATTCGGGCCGGTTCTCCGACACCAGCATCACCCGGTCGCCGCGCCCGACGCCGATCGCGGTCAGCCCCGCCGCCAGGCCCGCCACCTGCCGCGCCGCCTCCGCCCAGCTGGTCGAAACCCAGGCGCCGCCGACCTTGCGCCACAGGAACGGCTTGTCCCCGCGCTCCCGGGCGCGCGTGAAGAACATCGTCACCAGGTTGGGGAATGGCTCCAACTGCCGCATCGTTCTCTCCCGCGTCCGTGTTCCCGGACGCCCGTTCACTCGCTCAGGGCCGTGCCCACGCCGCGCGGATCGGCCGCGCCGCGCCAGCCCGCCGGGGTCCGCTCGGCCGCGTTCGCCTTGAGGCCCAGCCGTCCGACCACGACGCGGTGCCCCAGCCGCTCCAACTCGGGCTTGAGCGCGGCGCGCGCGGTGCCCTCCTCCAGGATCACGCCGTCCCGCCCGAAATAGACGAGACCTTCGCCCAGGGCCTCGCGCGCGGGCATCCCCCAATCGAGATGCGCGATCAGCGCCTTGGCGACCTGCATGATGATCGTCTTGCCCCCTGCCGCGCCGACGGTGAAGACGGGCTTGCCCGACGCGTCGTAGACGATCGTCGGCGCCATGGACGACAGCGGCCGCTTGCCGCCCTCCACGCGGTTGGCGACGGGGGCGCCGTCCCGCTCGGGCGTCCAGGTGAAATCGGTCAGCTCGTTGTTGAGCACGTATCCGTTCGCGACCAGCTGGCTCCCGAACGGTCCCTCGACCGTGGAGGTCATGGTGGCGACGTTGCCCGCGCTGTCGACCGCGACGAAGTGCGTGGTCCCCGCCACCTCGCGCTGCACCGCCGGCGTCCGCACGGGCGCGCCCGGCGGATTGCCCGCCGGATACGCCCCGAGCGCGCGCAAGGGGGAGATGAGCCCCGACCGGCGGCGCAGATAGGCGCGGTCGATCAACCCGGCGACGGGCACCGCCACGAAATCGGCGTCGCCCCCGTACTTCTCGCGGTCCGCATAGGCGAGCTGCATCGCCTCGGCGATCAGGTGCCAGGATCGCGGCGAGGCGGGCCCGAGCGCGCGGAGGTCGAACCGCTCGAGCATCCCCAGGATGCCCAACACCGTGGTCGCGCCCGACGAGGGCGGTCCCATCCCGCAGATCCGCCAAGCCCGGTAGGGCGCGCAGACGGGCACCCGCTCCTTTGCGCGGTAGGCGAGGAGGTCGGCGGTCGTCATGTCGCGCGGGGAGCCGACGCTGCCGTTCGCGGCCGCGAGCAGCGCGCGCGCGTTCTCGCCGGTGTAGAACGCGTCCGCGCCCTCGGCCGCGATGCGGCGCAGCAACGCCGCGAGCGCCGGGTTGCGCACGGTCGCGCCTTGCGCGACCGGCACGCCGTCCGGCGCGTAGAGCGCCGCTGTGGCCGGGAAGTCCGCCCAGCGCGCCGCGCCGCCCGCCGCCGCGCCCGCCAGCGGCAGGGTCACGGCGTAGCCGTTCTCCGCCAGCCGGATCGCGGGCTCGAACAACCGCGGCCAGGGCAGGCGACCCCACTTTCGGCTGGCCGACGCCATGAGCCGGATGTTGCCCGGCACCCCCACCGAACGCCCGCCGCCGACCGCCTGGGAGTAAGGGAGCGTCTTGCCGTCCGGCCCCAGGAACCGCCCCGGCGTCGCCGCGCGCGGCGCGGTCTCGCGGCCGTCGATCGTCTCCAGCTTGCCGCCCGTCCCGTTCCTGGCGGCCGCGTGATGGACCAGGAACCCGCCGCCCCCGATCCCCGACGATTGCGGCTCCACCACCGTCAGCGCCAGCATCATCGCCATCGCCGCGTCGGTCGCGGAACCACCCTGGCGCAGGATTTCCCGCCCCGCCTCGGTGGCGCGCGGATCGGCGGAGGTGACGACCCCTTGCGCGAGCGCGGAGGCGGGCAGGAGGGACGCGAACAGCGCGAGTATGTACCGGATCATCGCGCCGGACCCTAGCGGCGCGGGGCGGACGCGCAAGCCGCTCACCCGCGGTCCGCGCCTACGGCATCGGCCACGTGCCCGAACCCGTCCCGCTCCAGCAGCGCGTCCAGCTCCCGCGCGATCCGCCGGAGCAGCCCCGGCCCGCCGTAAACCAGCCCGGTATAGAGCTGCACCAGGCTCGCCCCCGCCCGGATGCGCAGGTAGGCCTCCGCGCCCGTGTCGATCCCGCCCGCCGCGACGAGGGGCAGCGCGCCGCCGGTCGCGCGCGCGAAGTCGGCGATCCTGCGCGCGGCGAGGTCGCGCAGCGGCCGTCCCGACAAGCCGCCCCCCTCGGCGGCGTTCGGCGAACGCAGACCCGGCCGCGTCACCGTGGTGTTCCCCACCACCAGCGCGTCCACGCCCCGGTCCACCGCCGCCCGCGCGATGCCCTCGACCGCGTCCCACTCCAGATCGGGCGCGACCTTCAGGAACAGCGGCGTCGTCCCCCGCGCCTCGACGCACGCCGCCAGCAGCTCGTCCAGCGCCGCGCCGTGCTGCAGGTCGCGCAGGCCCGGCGTGTTGGGCGACGAGATGTTGACCGTCACGTAGTCCGCGACCCGCGCCGCCGCGCTCACCCCCGCGACATAGTCCGCGACCCGGTCGCCTGTGTCCTTGTTCGCGCCGACATTGATCCCGAGCACGCCCGCCCGCCCAGCCTTCGCGGCGCGCGCCAGCCCCGCTTCCAGCCCGCCGTTGTTGAACCCCATCCGGTTCACCACCGCCCGGTCCTCCACCGGAACTGCCTGGGTCTCGGATTGCCCGGCTGGGGCAGGGGGGTCAGCGTCCCGATCTCCACCGCGCCCGCGCCCAGCCCGAACAGCCCCGCGACCGCGCGCCCGTCCTTGTCCACGCCCGCCGCCACCCCGACCGGGTTGGGGAACGCCACCCCCGCCACCGTGGTCGCCAGCCGGTCGGACCGCTCCGGTCCGCCCGCGCCGACGCCGCCCCAGGCCGCCAGCCCGGCGATCGTCAGCTGGTGCGCGCGCTCGGCGGGCAGCGCGAACAGGAGGGGGCGTAGGGGATGGGCCATCCCCGCGCGCATCGCACCGCCGCGCGCGCGCGTCAAAAAGACCGATCCGGATCGGTTACGTACAATACTTC
>CAXTFF010000264.1:0-3085 GCA_964243325.1 uncultured Sphingomonas sp. | reverse complement strand
CGTAATCGTCCGCGCCCGCGTCGAGCCCGGCGACCTTGTCCGACCAGCTGTCGCGCGCGGTGAGCACCAGCACGGGGGCGACCCGGCCTTCCTTTCGCCACCGGTCGAGCACCGTCAGCCCGTCGATCTCGGGCAGGCCGAGGTCGAGCACGATCGCGTCGTAATTCTCGGTCGATCCCAGGAAGTGCCCTTCCTCGCCGTCGGTGGCGAGATCGACGGCGTAGCCCGCCCCCTCCAGCGTGTTCTTGAGCTGGGTGCCCAGCGTGGGTTCGTCCTCGACGATCAATACGCGCATGACATTCCCCTCAGCTACCCCATCAACGGCCGGTGCGGCCGAGCACCTGGCCCGTGCGGCCGTCGACCTCGACCCAGATGACCTGCCCATCGCGCAGGAACTTGAGCGTGTAAACCGCCGCGCCGTCGTCGAAATCGAAGCCCAGATAGCGCGCACCGGGCATCGTCGCCACCACGCGCCGCTCGATCTCGCGCACGGGCAGCACGCGCCCGTTGCGCCGCGCCTCGAACGCGCGTTTCTGATCGCTATGGTGCTGCGCGGGTTCGGACGCGGGGACGGACGCCGACGCGAGCAGGATCAGGAGGGCGGACTTGATCATGGGCTGTGCTTTGGACGCAACGCTTTGAACATGCTGTGAATGGTTCGGGACACGACCCGTAACTTGCCGGGCGGCTCCCGTCACCCTAGCTGGACGCGCATGGCCGCACCGATATTGTCGTACGAAGGTTTGGGACTCGTCCAAGGATCGGGGTGGCTGTTCCGCCACCTCGACCTGTATATCGGCGCGCGCGACCGGCTGGCGCTGATCGGGCGTAACGGCGCAGGGAAGACGACCCTGCTGAAGCTGATCGGCGGCGCGATCGACTGCGACGAGGGGCGGCGCACGATCGTGCCGGGCACGCGCGTCGTGCTGCTGGAGCAGGAGCCCGACCTGCGCGGGCACGCGACGCTCGGCGATTTCGTCGCGAGCGGGACGGACGCGCCCGAGCCTCACGTGGCCGCCGCGATCGCCGACCAGCTCGGCATCGACCTGGACCGCGGGTCCGCGTCGGCGAGCGGAGGCGAGCGCCGCCGCGCCGCGATCGTCCGCGCGCTGGCGCAGGAGCCCGACGTGCTGCTGCTCGACGAGCCGACCAACCACCTCGATGTCGGCGCGATCGAGTGGCTGGAGGATTGGCTTCAGCGTTTCCGCGGCGCGTTCGTCGTGATCAGCCACGACCGCACCTTCCTGACGCGCCTGACCAGGCAGACGCTGTGGCTCGACCGCGGCGGGCTGCGGCGCGCCGAACTGGGCTTCGGCGGCTTCGAGGCGTGGACGGAGACCGTCTATGCCGACGAGGCGCGCCAGGCCGAGCGGCTCGACGCGCGGCTGAAGCTGGAGGAGCACTGGCTCCAGCGCGGCGTCACCGGGCGGCGGCGGCGTAACCAGGGTCGCCTGTCCAAGCTCCACGAGATGCGCGCCGAACGCGCCGCGATGATGGGGCCGCAAGGCGCGGCCGCGCTGTCGATCGGCTCGGACGACGTCCGCACCAAGGTCGTGATCGACGCCCGCCGCGCGACCAAGGCATACGGCGACCGCCCGATCATCCGCGACCTGTCGCTCCGCGTCACGCGCGGCGACCGGATCGGCATCGTCGGCCGTAACGGTGCCGGCAAGACGACGCTTCTCAAGCTGCTGACGGGCGAACTGCAGCCCGACACGGGCGAGGTGAAGCTCGCCCGGACGCTCGACGGCATCGTCATCGACCAGCAGCGCTCGCTGATGGCGCCCGAGAAGACGGTGCGCGACGTGTTGGCGGACGGCGGCGACTGGATCGAGGCGCAAGGGACACGCAAGCACGTCCACGGGTACCTCAAGGAGTTCCTGTTCGATCCTAACATGATCGACGCCAAGATCGGATCGCTGTCGGGCGGCGAACGCTCGCGGCTGCTGCTGGCGCGCGAGTTCGCCCGGCCGTCGAACCTGCTCGTGCTCGACGAGCCGACCAACGACCTCGACCTGGAGACGCTCGACCTGCTGCAGGAGGTGATCGCCGATTACGACGGCACGGTGCTGATCGTCAGCCACGACCGCGACTTCCTCGACCGGACGGTGACGGTGACGCTGGGGCTCGACGGCACGGGCACGGTCGACGTGGTCGCGGGCGGATACGAGGACTGGGCGGCCAAGCGCCGCCCGGCGCCCGGCGGCAAGCGCGCCGCGGCCAAGCCGACCGTCGCCGCGCCGCCGCCGCCGGCGGCACGGGTCAAACTGACCTACAAGGACCAGCGCGATTACGAACAGCTTCCCAAGCGTATCGAAGAGATCGACGCGGCGGTCGCGCGCGACGAGCGCAGGCTCGCCGACCCCGACCTGTATGTCCGCGACCCCGCGAGCTTCGACCTGCTGATGAAGGCGATCGCCCGCGCCCGCGCCGAAAAGGACGCCGCCGAGCTGCGCTGGCTGGAACTGGCGGAGAAGGTCGAGATGCTGGGCTGACGCTCGGGGGTCAGCCGCGCGGGAGACGCCCGAGCTTGGCGAGCAACTGCCGCGACCCTTCCGCGTTCCCGTCCGCTTCCAGCGCGGCCGCGTACGCCGCGACCACGCCCGGGTCCATCGGCGCGAGCTCGAAGGCGGCGGCGGCGTAGCGGCGCGCGACCGGCCCATCGCCGTCGCCCGCATAGGCGCGTGCGAGATCGGCGAGCAGCCCGGCGTCGCCGGAACCGAGCCGTCCGCGGACGCCCTCCAGCGTTTCGATCGCCGCGTCCCAATCACCCGCCGCGATCTGCCACCGTCCGAGCAGCCGCCGTCCGACGTTCGATCCCGGGTTCTGCGCGAGATACAGCGACAGCGCGCCCGCCGCGTCGCGCGCGCGGCCGATGCGGCCGAGCGCGTCCAGGAGGCGCAGCATCGCGGGCTCGTCGAACCGGAGATCGGCGGCGCGGCGGTAGGCGTCGGCCGCCTCGCGCCAGCGGCCCTGCGACGCATGGACGTCGCCTACCACGACCTGGGCGGCGGGCGCGCCCGGCGTCGCGCGCGCGAGCGCCCGCGCCGCCGCCAGCGCCGGGTCGGCGCGGCCGCCGCTCACG
>CAXTFF010000263.1:0-3131 GCA_964243325.1 uncultured Sphingomonas sp. | reverse complement strand
GGCTTGAGCGTATTGTACAGGAACCGCCCCGTCGAATAGGCCAGCGTGTAGACGCCCAGGAACGCGAGCCCGAACACCTGGCCCACCAGCAGCTTGTCGACATGCTCCAGCGAGGCGGGGAACATGTTGGCGAAGCTGTAGGTCCGCGCCTGCCCCGCCGCCGGGCTCCGCAGCATGGCGCGCCACCGACCCGGGATCGACCCGAACGCCACCCGCTCGCGCGACAGGGCGACGAAGAAGCCGATGTTGCACGCGCCCAGCACCAGCAACTGCCCCAGCACCGCGCCCGTCACCCCCGCCCCGCCCGCGAACAGCAGCACGAAGCTCGCCAAGGCGAGCGCGTACTTGACGACCTCGACCAGGAACAACCGCTGGAACCGCCGACCCGCCTGCAGGTCGGCGATATACAGGTCGAACGGATAGACGACCGCCGAGATGAGCGCGATCGGGATCAGCACGCCCGGCACCCATCCGGCCCCCGCCGCCCGGTCGATCCCCCAGGCCGCCAGCACGACGAGGAACGCCGCGAACCCGAACGCGACCCGGTTGGCGAACACGGCGGTCGCCGCTCCGCGGTCGCCTTCGACCACCGCGCGCAGGAACACCTTGTTGGATTCGAACATGGTCGCGAGCGCGAGCAGGCTGTAATACGAGAACAACGTCCGGTACGCCCCCGTCTCGGCGAGCCCCGCGCCGAAGCTCAGCCACAGCACGATCGCGTAGTTCATGGCCCCCTGAAGCGCGGCCGCCGCCATCGCGAAGGGCCCGCGCGCCAGCCAGTCGAGCGCGACCGCCCGGCGGCCGCGGCGGCGGGGAGCGGGGACGTCAGCCACCGGCGGGAACCAAGCCGAGCTCGCGGTAGATGGCCGCCGTCCGGTCCGCGACGCCGTCCCAGGTCGGAAACCGCGCGCGGTCGGCGACGAACGCCCCGCGGTCGGCGTCCACGCGCGCGAACGCGTCGGCGATCGCGCGGGGGTCCTCGGGGTCGAAATGATGCCGCTCGTCCAGGCCGAAATCGCGGTTCTCCGGGATCCCGCTCAGCAGCACGGGCGCGCCCCAGCTGATCGCCTCCAGCACCGCGTTCGAGCTCCCCTCATGGATCGAGCTGTTCACATAGGCGTGCGCGCCCCGGTAGAGCGGCCCCAGCGTCGATCGCGGCAGCCGCCCGAGCAGCCGGATCCGGTCGTTCAGGTGCGGCCTGACCAGCGCCATGTAGGCCGGGTCGTCCACGCCCCCCGCGATCGCCAGCGTCACGTCCGGCCGCGTGGCGGCATACAGGTTGAACCCCTCCACGAGGCGGTGGACGTTCTTTTGCTGCGTCACCCGCCCGACCGCCAGGATGTAGCGCCCGGGCGGCAGCGCCGGCTCCGCCTCGTCCGCGAAATCGTCGCCCGTGTCGGTCGCGTTGGCGATCACGTGGACGTTGCCCGTGATGCCCCTGCCCTTCAGCCGTTCGGCCAGCGCGGGCGTGACCGCGATCACCGCGTCGGCGAAGCGCAGCTGATACTCGGCGAGCAGGAAGCCCGCGCGCCCGATCGCCCCCCATTTGGGCAGCAGGTAATCCGCCGATCCGTAACGCACCACCGTCCTGGCCCCCATCGCCTTGTAGGCGAGCAGCAGGATCGCCGATCCCAGCCCCTGCATGTGGACCAGGTCCGGCCGCAGCCGCCGCGCGAGGCGGAGCGCATGGGCGTAATAGACGAGCTTGTCGGTCCGCAGCAGCCGCGAATCGGGCGCGCCGACCAGCTTGACGCCCCGGTACTCGGCCGAGCGCACGTTGCTCGCCAGCCCGCCCAGCGTCACGTCCCAGCCGCGTTTCACCAGCAGCGGGAACAGCCGCTCGGCGTTCTTCTCCGCGCCGCCCTCCACGTCCGGGATGCCGCGCGCGCCGACGACGAAGATCCTGTTGCGCAACCGTTTGCCCCTTTTACCGCACCGCACGATTTGCGCGCGCCGCCTCGTCCATTGCGTCGCCCGCGTCAAATCCTCGTTAACCCGGCGGGCCTATCGTCGCGGCGGTCGGAAGGATTTCCTCATGCCCAACACGGTTCGCCAGCACGCCGAGCAGTACAAGCCCCAGGCCGTCGTGGCGCGTCGCCGCGCGGCCGTGGCGCAGGGCGGCCCGGTCGCCGCGCTTCAGCAATCGATCCAGGACCGCATCGGCGCGCGCGACCTCGCCACCGCAATCCTTCCCGCCCCGCCGGAGGGGATCGCCGGCCGGCTGGCGGCGGGCCTGTCGCGCGCCGTCGGCCGGCTGGCGCTCGCGGCGGCGTTCGGCGGGCTCGTCCTGGCGTATCTGGGCTGAGCGGTCCCGGCCGATCCGATTGCGGGACGCGCGCGGCTCTGCCATGGGTCCGCGAGATGCAGCGAGGGACAGGCCGGGTGATCGAGGCGGCGTCTGGTAAGACGGTCGGGCAAGCGGAATTTCAGCGCGCCGGTTCCCAAACCTTTAATCTACTTCGAACGCCGATCTGGGGTGAGCCGTCGAGGTCGGACCACGCGGAGGTGACGATCTTCTTGTCATGAATCAAGCGCACATTAGCCCTACGCTTCGCACGAACCGCGTGGACGGGCACAAACTCCCGTTATCAGAGCTTGCACGGACATTACAGCGGGCTGCACTCGGCCTGTTCGGGCTGACCGTGATATTGTCGATCAACGCGGTCAACCTGCGGGTCGGACCAGTTCCCATTCGTTCCATCACGCTTCTGCTGTGCGGCCTTTGTCTCTTCTTCCCCGATCCTGCCTTGCTGCGTCGCGCAGCGACTCAGGATGCCCGCCTTGTGGGCATCATAGGTGCGATGGCCACACTCGGGTTTGTGGTCAGCCTCCTTGCCAAGGCGGAGATCGGAGGAACCCTGGAGCAGATTATCGAAATCCATTTCCAAGCTCTTATAGGTTCGCTCATAGCATTCGGTTTGATGCTGCGCTTCGGCATCAAACCCGTAATCATCTGCTTCTTCTTGGCGCTCGGCATTACCGTCGCGGTCGGCATCGGTCAGGCGCTCAATATCGAATTAGCATGGCAGCTGCGCACCGTAATGGGTACGCTGATGCGCGACGGGCCTGATCCAGCTTTCACCTACCTTACTCGATATCGCGTCCTCGGCATGTCGTTCTCGCCGGTACAC
>CAXTFF010000262.1:0-3150 GCA_964243325.1 uncultured Sphingomonas sp. | reverse complement strand
GTGGAGGCCGAGCACCGCCGATTGCGGCGGGTTGATGATGGGGGTGGACATGAGCGACCCGAACACGCCGCCGTTGGAGATGGTGAAGGTGCCCCCCCTCATCTCGTCCATCTTGAGCGTGCCGTCCTTGGCGCGGCGGCCGTAATCGCCGATCCGTTTCTCGACCTGCGCCACGCTCATGCGGTCGGCGTCGCGGATCACGGGCACGACGAGGCCGCCGGGCGAGGAGACGGCGACCGAGATGTCGGCGTAATCGTGATCGACGCTCTCGTCGCCGTCGCTCGAGGCGTTGACGCTCGGCACGTCCTTCAAGGCCATGCAGGCGGCTTTGACGAAGAAGCCCATGAAGCCCAGGCGGACGCCGTGCTTCTTTTCGAACAGGTCCTTGTACCGGGCGCGGGCGGCCATGACGGCGGTCATGTCGACGTCGTTGAACGTCGTGAGCATGGCCGCGGTGTTCTGGGCTTCCTTCAAACGACGCGCGATCGTCTGGCGAAGCCTCGTCATGCGGACGCGCTCTTCGCGACGTTCGCTCACCGGCGCGTCGGCTCGGCCGGCGGCGGTGGAGCCGCCGTCCGACGACGTGGCCGCGACGGCGGGCGCAGCGGGCTGAGCGGGCGCGATCGGAGCCGGCTTGGCCTGCGCCGCCGCTTCGACATCCTCCTTGGTGATCCGGCCGTCCTTGCCGGTGCCCTTGACCCCGGCCGGGTCGACGCCGTGCTCCAGCACCGCGCGGCGCACCGACGGCGAGAGCGCGGCCGGGCCGTCGGCGGTCGGCTCGGGCGTAGGCGCGGCCGCCTGGGGCGCTTGCGTCACCGCGGGCTGCGGCGCGACGGCCTGCGCGGGGGCACTTCCGCCCGCGTCGACGGTGGCGATCATCGCGCCGACCTGGACCGTGTCGCCGACCGCGACCGCGTGCGCGCCCATCACGCCCGCGACGGGCGAGGGCACCTCGACCGAGACCTTGTCGGTCTCGAGCGACGCGATCGGCTCGTCGGCGCGGACGGGATCGCCGGGCTTCTTGAGCCATTCGCCGAGCGTCGCCTCGGTGATCGACTCGCCGAGCATGGGGACGAGGACTTCGGTTGCCATGGTCTTAGTTCCTCATCCGGCGGCTTCGCCGGCCTTCCCTGTGGTGGTCGCGACGTCGCCCGCGCGGGTGCGGCGGATCTCCTCGCGGACATTGTGGCCGAGCGCGTCGGCGACCAGCGCGCCCTGTTCGGCCTGGTGACGCTTCATCAGTCCGGTGGCGGGCGACGCGGCGGCATTGCGCCCGGCGTAGCGCGCCCGCTTCACGGAAGCGTCCGCCTGGGCCAGCGCTTCCTCGATATAGGGCTCGACGAAGGTCCAATAGCCGTTGTTGCGCGGCTCCTCCTGCGCCCAGATCACCTCCTCGAGGACGCCCATGCGCGCGATGCGGGCGGCAAGCGCGTCGGTCGGGAACGGGTAGAGCTGTTCCAGCCGGACGATCTGCGTGCCCTGGTCGCCCGCCGCCTCGCGCGCCTCGAACAGGTCGTAGAACAGCTTGCCCGAACACAGCACCAGGCGGCGCGTGTCGGCATCGGCGGCGCCGTTCGGGTCGGACAGGATGCGCTTGAAGTGCGTCGTGCCGGTGAAGTCCCCGGTCCGCGACACCGCCAGCTTGTGGCGGAGCAGCGATTTGGGGGTCATCAGCACCAGCGGCTTGCGGAAGGTCCGGTGCATCTGGCGGCGGAGCAGGTGGAAATAGTTGGCGGGCGTGGTGACGTTGGCGACCTGCATGTTGTCGCCCGCGCACATCTGGAGGAAGCGCTCGGGCCGCGCGGACGAATGCTCGGGCCCCTGCCCCTCGTAGCCATGGGGCAGCAGCATGACCAAGCCGTTGGCGCGCAGCCACTTGGCCTCGCCGCTGGCGATGAACTGGTCGATCATGATCTGCGCGCCGTTGACGAAATCGCCGAACTGCGCCTCCCACAGCACCAGCGTCTTGGGGTCGGCGAGCGCGTAGCCGTATTCGAAGCCGAGCACGCCGTATTCGGACAGCGGGCTGTCGAGCACCTCGAACCGGCCATGCTCGATCGTGGCTAGCGGCACGTATTTATGCTCGTCGGTCTGGTCGACCCAGACCGCGTGGCGCTGGCTGAAGGTGCCTCTTCCCGAATCCTGGCCCGACAGGCGGACGCCATACCCCTCCGCCAGCAAAGCGCCGAAAGCCAACGCTTCGCCGGTCGCCCAGTCGAAGCCCTGCCCGCTCGTGAACATCTGCCGCTTGGCGTCGAGCACGCGGGCCAGCGTCTTGTGGACGGTCAGGTGGTCCGGGATCGCGGTCAGCGTGCGGCCGAGCGCGTCGAACAGCTTGGGCTCCAGCCCGGTCTCGGGCGTGCGGCGCGAACCTTCGGGGTCGCCGGGCGCGCCCAGGCCCGACCAGCGGCCCGCGAACCAGTCGGCGCGGTTGGGCTTGTAGGACGCGCCCGCCTCGAACTCGCCTTCCAACCGCTCGGTGAACTGGCGGACGTTCTCGTCGATCCAGGGTTGGTCGACGACGCCTTCTTCGATCAGGCGACGGCCGTAGACCTCGCCGACGGGCGGGTGGTCCTTGATCGCGCGGTACATGAGCGGCTGGGTGAAGCTCGGCTCGTCGCCCTCGTTGTGGCCGAAGCGGCGGTAGCACCACATGTCGATGACGATGTCGCGGTGGAAGCGCTGGCGGAACTCCATCGCCATCTTGGTCGCGAAGGTGACGGCCTCCGGATCGTCGCCGTTGACGTGGAAGATCGGCGCCTGGACGCCCTTGGCGACGTCGGACGAATAGGGCGACGACCGCGCGAACTGCGGCGAGGTCGTGAAGCCGATCTGGTTGTTGATGACGAAATGGACGCAACCGCCCGTATTGTAGCCGCGGATGCCGGAGAAGCCGAAGCACTCCCACACGATCCCCTGGCCCGCGAACGCCGCGTCGCCGTGGATGAGGACGGGAAGCGAGCGCGAGTGGTCCTGGAGGTCGTTCGCGATCGTCTGGATCGCGCGGCACTTGCCCAGCACGACGGGATCGGCGGCTTCCAGATGCGAGGGGTTGGCGACGAGCGACAAGTGGACCTTGTGCCCGTCGAACTCGCGGTCGGTGCTGGTGCCCAGGTGATATTTGACGTCGCCCGAGCCGCCGACCTGCTC
>CAXTFF010000261.1:0-3169 GCA_964243325.1 uncultured Sphingomonas sp. | reverse complement strand
CGATGCACTCGCACGGCGCGATGTTCTGCGAGGCGCGGGTGAACGCGGTGACCGGCGAGGTGCGCGTGTCGCGCTTCCTGGGCTCGTTCGATTGCGGCCGCATCCTGAACGAGAAGACCGCGCGCAGCCAGTTCCGGGGCGGCATCATCATGGGGCTGGGGCTCGCGCTGATGGAGGAAACGCAGTTCGACGAGCGGAGCGGGCGGATCATGAACCCGAGCCTCGCCGAGTACCATGTGCCCGTCCACATGGACGTGCCCGACATCGACGTGATCTGGACGGACGTTCCCGACCCGCACACGCCCATGGGCGCGCACGGCATCGGCGAGATCGGCATCACGGGCGTCGGCGCGGCGGTCGCCAACGCGGTGTTCAACGCGACCGGCAAACGCGTGCGCGACCTGCCGATCACCCTGGACAAGCTGCTCTGACGGCGCCGAGCGGGGGCCGTCGATCGCAGCCCTCGGTGAACCTCTCCTGTCCGCGGAAACGTCCATGATCATCGTCACCGGCGCCACCGGGCGGCTCGGCCGCCTGATCGTCGAACAGCCGCCCGCCCGGTTTCCCGCCGCCCGGGTCGGCGTCGGCGTGCGCGATCCGGCCAAGGCCGCCGACCCGCAGGCGCACGGCGTCCGGGTGCGCCGGGGCGGTTTCGCCGCTTCGGCGGGCCTGCCGCGCGCGTTCCAGGGGGGCCGCGCGGCTGTTGATCGCCTCCTCGAACGCCGCGGCGACGCGGATCGCGCCGGGCCTCCACGCGGCCAGCCGGGCGGGCGAGTTCGCGCTCGTCGATCCGACGCTGGAACGGTCGATCGGCCGCCGTCCCACGGGGATGCGGACACCGATGGCGGGGTCGATGGACGCCGCCTGACGCGGTTTCGATGACAGCGGCTATTCGTGGCGGAGCGCCGCGGCGGGTTCGGCGCGCGCCACCGCCCATGTCCGGCCGGCGACCGTCAGCACCGCGATCGCCGCCGCCGTGGCGAGCGCGCCGACGAAGTACCAGGGCGACAGCGCGATCCGGTCGTCGAACCCCGCCAGCCACCAACGGAGCGCGAACCAGGCGACCGGCCAGGCGACGAGGTTTCCCAGCAGCACCGGCCGCAGGAACCGGCCGATCAGGAGCCGCAGGATGTCGCGGGTCGACGCTCCCAGCGCCTTCCTGACCCCGATCTCGCGCACGCGCCGCGCGGTGTCGGACGCGGCCAGGCCGTGGAGCCCGACACACCCGATGGCGACCGCCAGCGCCGCGCCCAGCAGGAACAGCCGCGACCGCTGGATGTCGGCGCGGTGATATTCCTCGAACAGCGCCTGGTCCGCCGTCGTCGCCGCGAAGGGGACGGCGGGCGCGATCCGCCGCCATGCCGCCGCCAGCCGGTCGATCACGGGCCGCGCGTCGCCCGCGACGCGCAGCGCCAGGACGGGCGCGCTAAGCGTCAGCGCGCGCTGGTAATAGCCGTGCGGATCGACCGGGTCGCGCGGGGAGCGGAAGCGCATGTCCTCCACGACGCCCACGATCGCGGCGCTTTCCGCGTCGCCGACGCGGACCGTCCGCCCGACCGCGGCGGCGGGGCCGGAAAAGCCGAGCCGGGCGACGGCGGTGCGGTTCAGGATCAGGTTGCTTCGCCGCTTCGGGTCGGCGGTCGCCTCGTCCGACGGATGGGCGGGATCGAAGAAGCGCCCCGCCAGCAGCCGCGCGCCGTAGGTCGCAAAGAAGCCCGCACCGACATCGCCCTGGACCACCTGCACCTCGGCGGCCCCCGATCCCTCCCGGCGCATCCCGCTTATGTAGAAGCTGCTGGCCTTCGCGGGGGAGAGCGAGGCCTGCGTGACCGCCGCGACGCCCGGGATCGCCGCGGCGGCGGCCGCGACCGCGCGGCGCTGGGCGGCGTCCAGCGCTTCGTCCTTGAAGGCGGGCACCAGGACCAGCCCGGCCCGCCGGAAGCCGAGATCGGACGCCTGCAGGTGCCGCGCCTGCGCCAGCAGCACCGCCGTGCCTATCATCAGCGCGGTCGCCACCGCGAACTGGCCGATCACCAGCGCCGCGCGCACCCGCGCGCCCGACCGCGTCCCGCCCGGCGCCCGCGCGGAGGCGAGCACGGCGGCGGGCCGGTACCGCGACAGCACGAGCGCGGGATACAGGCCGGCCAGGACGCCGACGACGAGGACCAGCAGCGCGAGCGGCGGCAGGACGGAGCGCGGCCCGGCATAGGCGACCGCGAGCGCCGTGCCCCCGGCCGCGTTGACGGAGGGCAGCGCCAGCTCGGTCAAGGCGAGCCCGACCAGCGCGGCGATCGCCACGGCGGCGACCGCCTCGCCCAGGAACTGCCGGATCAGCGAACCGCGCGACGCGCCGACCACCTTGCGCAGCGCGACCTCGCGCGCCCGGAGTTCCGCGCGCGCGGTGGCCAGGTTGACGTAGTTGAACGCGGCGGCGATCAGCGCCAGCAGCCCGACGATCCCCAGCGCCGCGACGACCGCGCGGTCGTTCGGATCGGCCAGGTGCAGACCGCCCAGCGGCACCAGGCCGTGCCGGAGGCTCGCCTCCATGTTCCCCCCGAACGCCGGATCGGGATGGCGCGCCACGAACCCGTCCAGCCGCGCCCCGAGCGCCGCGGCGGCGGCCTCGTCCGGGAAGCGCAGGAACGTCGTGACCCCCGGCGCGTACGGCCCCGCCGGCTCGTCCGCCAGGAGCGGCGTGAAGATGTCGTGCCGGTGGGTGACGTCGGCGGGCAGGTCGCGGATGACGGCCCCGACGCGGTGGACGCGCGGCTTGCCGCCCTCCACGATCGTCAGCGTCCGCCCGATCGCCGGCCCCTCCCCCAGAAAGGTGCGCGCGGTGCTCTCCGTCACGACCGCGCCGTCGGGGACCGCGAGCGCCGCGCCCGGATCGCCCGCCGCCGCCGGATGGGGGAACAGCGCGAAATAGTTGCGGTCCACCGCCGCCGCCCTGCGCTTGCCGCTGGTCGCGCCGCTCGGCACCGAAACGTCCGCCGACCGCAGGCGGGCGCCGACGGTGCCGGGATAGTCGACCGCGAGCTGCGCCAGCATGTCGACGCGCGTCGGGATGTCGACGGCGGGCACGCCGGGGAAGGCCAGCGTGCGCTCGACCACCCACAGCCGGGCGTAGCCGGGCAAGTCGCTTGCGTACGCCGTGGGGAACGGGAGGAAG
>CAXTFF010000260.1:0-3182 GCA_964243325.1 uncultured Sphingomonas sp. | reverse complement strand
CCCGACCTGCTCGTCGCCGCGATCGGCGGCGGATCGAACGCGATCGGCCTGTTCCACCCCTTCCTCGACGATCCGGAGGTGGCGATGCTCGGCGTCGAGGCGGCGGGCCACGGCCTCCACGCGCAGCACGCCGCGTCGCTCGCGGGCGGATCGCCGGGTGTCCTGCACGGCAACCGCACCTACCTGCTCCAGGACGAGGACGGCCAGATCGACGAGGCGCACTCGATCTCCGCCGGGCTCGACTATCCCGGCATCGGCCCCGAGCACGCCTGGCTGAAGGACATCGGCCGCGTCGAATACGTGTCCGCCACCGACACCGAAGCGCTCGACGCCTTTCAATTGCTCTGCCGCACCGAGGGCATCATCCCCGCGCTCGAACCCGCCCACGCCATCGCCGCCGTGACCAAGCGCGCCCGCGAGATGCGCCGCGACCAGGTGATCCTCGCCAATCTGTGCGGCCGCGGCGACAAGGACATCTTCACGGTGGCCGACGCGCTGGGAGTGGCGATGTGAGCTTCTTTTCGGCCGAACCACGACCGACCAAAGATCACGTAATCAGCTTCACGATCGCGTTTGTTGTGGGACTTCTGGCGATACCCCTGTTGCACCTAGTCTCGCCCGCCAACCAACCGCATCCTTTCTGGGACGAGGTTCAAAACAGGGTGGGAAACGCGCTCCTTTTTGCGACGGCCTGGGCAGTAGGCAGCGTCGTGTCTTTCGGCATCCACAAATGACCCGCCTCGCCGCCGCCTTCACGCGCGAGCACCCCGCGCTGATCGCCTTCGTCACCGCGGGCGACCCTTCGCCCGCCGCCACCCCCGCGATCCTCGACGCGCTCGTCGCGGGCGGGGCGGACGCAGTGGAGCTGGGCATGCCCTTCACCGATCCCATGGCGGACGGCCCCGCCATTCAGGCCGCGAACCTGCGCAGCCTCGCCGCCGGCACGACCACCGCGCACATCCTGGGTCTCGCGCGCGGCTTTCGCGAGCGGCACCCGGACGTGCCGCTCGTGCTGATGGGCTACGCCAACCCGATGCTCCGCCGCGGCCCCGACTGGTTCGCCCAGGCCGCCGCCGACGCGGGCGTCGACGGCGTGATCTGCGTCGACGTGCCGCCCGAGGAGGACGACCGGCTCGGCCCCGCGCTCCGCGCCCACGGCATCGCGCCGATCCGCCTAGCCACCCCTACAACCGACGCCGCGCGCCTCCCCGCCGTCCTCGCGGGCGCGGGCGGCTTCCTCTATTACGTGTCGGTCGCCGGCATCACCGGCGTGCAACAAGCCGCGCAAGGCTCGATCGAGAGCGCCGTCGCGCGCCTTAAGGCCGAAACCGACCTGCCCGTCGCGGTCGGCTTCGGCATCCGCACCCCCGACCAGGCCGCCGCCGTCGCGCGCGTCGCCGACGGCGTCGTCGTCGGCTCGGCGATCGTCGATCTCGTCGCCCGGCACGGCGCGAGCGCCCCCGGCCCGGTCGCCGCCTATCTCCGCTCGCTCACCGAAGCGATCGCGTCCGTGAAGGTCCCCGCATGAGCTGGCTCAACTCCGTCCGCAACGCGCTTCCCTTTGTAGCCAAGCGCGAGACCACCGACACGCTCTGGCACAAATGCCGCGGCTGCGGGCAGATGGTGTTCACCAAGGAATTGGCCGAGAACGACCACGTCTGCCCGCGCTGCGACCACCACGAGCGCATCGGCCCACCCGAGCGATTCCAGATGCTTCTCGACGAGGGCTCGGTTCACCTGATCCCCGCGCCCAAGGTCGCGGAGGACCCGCTCCGCTTCCGCGACTCCAAACGCTACGCCGACCGCCTGAAATCCGCCCGCGCCGAGAACAGCGAGGTCGACGCGCTGGTGAACGCGCGCGGGACCATCCACGGCCACCCCCTCATCCTCAGCGTCCAGGACTTCGCCTTTATGGGCGGATCGATGGGCCTAGCGGTTGGCGAAGCCTTCGTGCGCGGCATCGAGAACGCGATCCGCGAGCGCTGCCCCTACGTCATCTTCACCGCTTCGGGCGGCGCGCGGATGCAGGAGGGCATCCTGTCGCTCATGCAGATGCCCCGCACCACCGTCGCGATCCAGATGCTCCACGACGCCGGGCTGCCCTACATCGTCGTCCTGACCGATCCGACCTCGGGCGGCGTCATGGCCGCCTACGCGATGCTCGGCGACGTCCAGATCGCCGAACCCAAGGCCACGCTCGCCTTCACCGGCCGCCGCGTGATCGAGAGCACCATCCGCGAAAAGCTCCCCGACGATTTCCAGACCAGCGAATATTACCTCGACCACGGCCTGATCGACATGGTCGTCCACCGCCGCGACCTGAAGGAGCGGCTGGCGACGGTGATCGGCTACCTAACGCACGCGCGCAAGGTCGCCTGACCCTGGCGGACCACGCCCGCTCCGCCGATCCCGCCGTCCAGGCGCAGCTCGACCGCCTGACCCTGCTCTCGCCCGGCGCGGACGTGCTCGGCCTCGACCGCATCACCCGCCTGCTCGCCCGCTTAGGCGACCCGCACCTGCACCTCCCCCCCGTCTTCCACGTCGCGGGCACCAACGGCAAGGGTTCCACCTGCGCCTTCCTGCGCGCCGCGATCGAGGCGTCTGGCCAAGCCGTCCACGTCTATACCAGCCCCCACCTCGTCCGCTTCAACGAACGCATCCGCATCGCCGGCCGCCTGATCGACGACGCCCCGCTCGCCGCGCTCCTCGCCGAGGTCCTGGGTCGTGCCGACGGCCTGGGTGCCAGCTTCTTCGAAATCACCACCGCCGCCGCCTTTCTCGCTTTCGCCCGCGAACCCGCCGCCGCCTGCGTGATCGAGGTCGGGCTGGGCGGCCGCCTCGACGCCACCAACGTCCTGCCAGATCCCGCCGGGACCGGCATCGCCGCGCTCGGCATCGATCATCAGGCGTTCCTCGGCGACACGGCGGTCGCCATCGCCCGCGAAAAGGCCGGTATCGCCAAGCCCGGCCGCCCGCTCGTCACCCTCACCTACTCGCCCGAAATCGTCGCCGCCGTCGCCGACGCGGCCCAGGTCCCGGTCCTCATGGCCGGACGCGACTGGCGCTTCGAGGTGAGAGGCGAGCACATCGTCCACACCGGCCAAGGCTACCGGCTGACAACCCCGCGCCCGACTCTTCCGGGCGATCACCAGCACGCCAACCTCGCGTTGGCGGTCGCCATG
>CAXTFF010000259.1:0-3186 GCA_964243325.1 uncultured Sphingomonas sp. | reverse complement strand
GCTCCTCGACCTTCCACTCGATCGGCAGGCCGTGGCAGTCCCAGCCGGGCACGTACGGCGCGTCGTACCCCATCAGCGTGCGCGACCGCACGACGATGTCTTTCAGCACCTTGTTCATGGCGTGCCCCATATGGATGTCGCCGTTCGCGTACGGGGGCCCGTCATGCAGGATGAACCGCTCCCGCCCCGCGCGCTCCTTACGCAGCCGCGCGTACAGCCCCATCCGCGCCCAACGCTCCAGGATCGCGGGCTCCTTGGCGGCGAGCCCCGCCTTCATGGGGAAATCGGTCTTCGGCAGGAAGACGGTGTCGCGGTAGTCTTGTGGGTCGGCCATGATCGGGCGGGCGTTACCCGACCGCGCGCGCGGAGGCTAGCGCGCCAGCAGCGCCCGAGCCCGCGCGCAGTCCGCGTCCATCTGCCTGACCATCGCATCGAGCCCGTCGAACTTACCCTCCCCGCGCAGGAAGGCGACAAGCTCCACCTCGACCACCTGCCCGTACAGGTCGCCGTCGAAATCGAAGAAGAACGCCTCCAGCAGCTCCTTGGGCGGATCGAACATCGGCCGGACCCCCAGATTGGCCGCCCCGTCCAGCACCCGCCCGTCGGGCAACCGCCCGCGCACCGCGTACACGCCGTAAGCGGGCCGCAGGTACTTGCCCATATCGACGTTGGCGGTCGGATAGCCGATCGTCCGCCCCACCTTGTCGCCGTGCGCGACGACGCCCTCGATCGAAAACGGCCGCGTCAGCAGCCCCGCCGCCACCTCCGGCGCGCCGCGCCTCAGCGCCTCGCGGATGCGGCTCGACGACACGGGGGAGCCGTCGAGCAGCACCGGCCCCACCGTCTCGACCGAGAACCCCGCCGCCTCGCCCAGCGCGCGCAGCACGTCCACGTTGCCCGACCGCTTGGCCCCGAAGGTGAAGTCCTCCCCCGTCACCACCCCGCCGACGCGCAAGGCCCCCACCAGCCGCTCGGCCGTGAACGCCGCCGCGTCGCGCGACGCCAGCGCCTCGTCGAAGGCGAACACCACCATCGCGTCCGCCCCCGCCGCCGCGAACAGCCGCTCGCGCTGATGGAGCGTCGTCAGCCGGAACGGCGGCGCGTCGGGCTGGAAATGCCGCCTGGGATGCGGATCGAACGTCGCCACCAGCGCCGGCCGCCCCTCCGCCCGGGCGCGCGCCACCGCCCGCCCGACCACCGCCTGGTGGCCGAGATGGAACCCGTCGAAATTGCCGAGCGCGACGATCCCGCCCGCAAGGGCCTCGGGAACAGCCGCGGCCCCGTCCAGGCGCTGCATCGGGCGGCTATACGGTCGAGCGGGCTTTACGCCTACCCCCGCGCGAGCGTCACGAAGCTGTGTGGGGGCCGCTCCCCCTCGCCCGCGCGATCCTCGCGCGCGACCTCGCGCCAGCCCGCGAACCCGGGCATGACCGTATCGCCCTCGGGTTCGGCGTGGACCTCGGTCAGCTCCACCCGCTCGGCCCGGGGCAGGAACAGCGCGAACACCTCCGCCCCGCCGATCACCGACGCGTCGGCCCCGGCCAGCGCCAGCGCCTCCTCCACCGAATGCGCGACCTCCGCCCCGGCCGCCGACCAGCCCCGGTCGCGCGTCAGCACCAGGTGCCGCCGCCCCGGCAACGGCGCGGGGAACCCCTCGAACGTCTTGCGTCCCATGATCATCGGCCGCCCGAGCGTCAGCGCCTTGAACCGCCTGAGGTCCGCCGGCAGCCGCCACGGCAGCCCGCCGTCCCGCCCGATCACGCCGTTATCGGCCCGCGCCACGACGAAGGTGATCACGGGCACCCCTCCCCCGTCACCCCGGGCTTGACCCGGGGTCCCGCTCCTTCTCTCGACCGTCGCGACAAGCGGGACCCCGGCTCAAGGCCGGGGTGACGAGAGAGGGAAGACCTCACACCGCCACCGCCGCCTTGATGTGCGGCTGCGCCTCGTACCCGTGCAGCACGAAATCCTCGAGCGCGTAGCCGTCGATCGCCCCGGGATCGCGCAGGATCTCCAGCCTCGGCAGCAGCCCCGGCTCGCGCCCCAGCTGCAACCGCGCCTGGTCCAGGTGATTGAGATAGAGGTGGCAATCGCCCCCCGTCCACACGAACTCCCCCACCTCCAGCCCGCATTGCCGCGCCAGCATGTGCGTGAGGAGCGCGTAGCTCGCGATGTTGAACGGCACCCCCAGGAACACGTCCGCCGACCGCTGGTACAATTGCAGCGACAGCCGCCCGTCCGCGACATGGCACTGGAACAGGCAGTGGCAGGGGGAAAGCGCCATCGCCCCCAGCTCGCCGGGGTTCCACGCCGTCACGATCTGCCGCCTGGACGCCGGATCGCGCCGGATCAGCGCCACCAGCTCGGCGATCTGGTCGACGTGGCGCCCGTCGGCGGTCTCCCAGTCGCGCCACTGCTTCCCGTACACCGGCCCCAGATCGCCGTTCTGGTCCGCCCATTCGTCCCAGATCGCCACGCGGCGCTCCTGCAGCCAGCGCACGTTGGTGTCCCCGCGCAGGAACCACAGTAGCTCGACGATGATCGACCGCAGATGCAGCTTCTTGGTCGTCAGCACCGGAAAGCCCGCCCGGAGGTCGAACCGCATCTGGTGCCCGAACACCGACAGCGTCCCGACCCCCGTCCGGTCGGCGGTCTCGACGCCGTGGTCGAGCACGCGCCGCATCAGGTCCAGATACTGCCGCATCAGGCCGCCACCGCCGCCCGCGCGTCGAGCCGCCGCCCGAGCGCCACGAACAGATAGATCAGGGGCGGCACCAGCAGCGCCGACAACGCCACCTTGGCCAGCATCTGCCCCAGCAGCAGCCGCCCGATCGGGAACACCCCGTAGAACGCGATCGACACGAACAGCAGCGTGTCGACGATTTGGCTCAGTACGCTCGCCGTTCCCGCGCGCAGCCACAACAGCCGCCCGTCCTCTCGCCCCTTCAAGGCCGAAAAGATCGTGACGTTGAGCGTCTGCGACACGCCGTACGCCACGATCCCGCCGAACCAGATGCGCGGCGTCCCGCTCATGATCAGCGCGAACGCGTCGGCGCGCGCGGGGTCCATGTCGGGCGCGGCCGGCACCGCCAGCACCACGACCGACAGCGCGATCGACACGACCAGCGGCACGAACCCGATCCTGACCAGCCGGTTGGCGACCCCCGCCCCATGCAGCTCGGCCAC
>CAXTFF010000258.1:0-3188 GCA_964243325.1 uncultured Sphingomonas sp. | reverse complement strand
CGCTCACGCCGCGGCTTCGCCCAACACTTCGGAGGCGACCGAGATGTACTTGCGCCCCGCCTCCCGCGCCGCCGCGACCGCGTCAACGACCTTCATCGCGCGCCTGGCGGAGCCCAGCCGGATGAGCATGGGCAGGTTCATCCCCGCGATCACCTCGACGCGCCCGCGCTCCATGAGCGAGATAGCGAGATTGGACGGCGTGCCCCCGAAAAGGTCGGTCAGCACGATCACGCCCGCGCCGTCGTCGACGCGGTCGATCGCTCCGGCGATATCGACGCGGCGCGCCTCCATGTCGTCCTCCGGGCCGATGGCGATCGTGGCCACCTGCGCCTGCGGTCCCACCACATGCTCCATCGCCGTCACGAACTCGTCGGCGAGCCGACCATGCGTGACCAGAACCAGGCCGATCATCTGTGTATATGCATCCAAATCATGTGGTGGCGAGCGGCGATCGCTCCAACGAGTCCTGCGATGCCGCCTTTATATCACGGTGCGACAAGGTGGGCGAAAATCCCGCCGCGCGCAACCGCTTCGCGATCCGGTCGGCGACGTGCACCGACCGGTGTCTCCCTCCGGTACATCCGACCGCGACCGTCAGATATGCCTTGCCCTCCGCGCGGTAGCGGGGAAGCAGCAGGAGCAGCAGTTCCTCGATCCGGCTCACCGCGTCCTTGTAGGCCGGGTCACCCGCGACGTAGGCCGCGACGTCCCGGTCGAGCCCCGTACCCGCCCGCAGCTCGGGCACCCAATGCGGATTGCGCAGGAACCGCATGTCGAACACCAGATCGGCGCTTCGCGGCAAGCCGCGTGAGAAGCCGAAAGACAGCACGGACAAGGTCGGCCCGTTCGCCCCGGCCAGGCCGAAGCTGCCGCGAATGTCTCCCTGAAGCTCGTTCGCTTTGAGGTCGGTCGTGTCGATCAGCCGGTTAGCCCAACGTCTGAGCGGCTCCAGGAGCACGCGCTCGTGCGCGATCCCATCCGCGGCGGGCCGATCGAGCGCGAGCGGGTGCCGCCTTCGCGTCTCCGAATAGCGCCGTTCGAGCTCGGGCGTGTCGCAGTCGAGAAATAACGTCCCGACATCAGATCGGCCCTCCTCGTTCAGCTCGGTCACGAGGTCGATCAGCCGTTCGATATCGAAACCGCGCGTGTGCGCGCCCAGGCTGACCGCGACCGAACGCGGGGCGTCACCGGCCGCCGGCGCGTCGAACATGCGGCGGACGAGGTCTAGCGGCAGGTTGTCGACGACCTCCCAGCCCAGATCCTCCAACGTCCGCAGCACCGTCAACTTGCCCGCGCCGGACAGCCCGGTGACGAGCAGTAGGCGGCAGCGGTCGGTCACGCGGTTACCCGGTCGGGTCGCGACAGGGCGAGCTCGACCTTGATCGCGGCGGAGGCGGGACGGGGATCAAGCAGCAGTTCGGGCAGATCGACCCCTGCGATCGTCCGGACCCGCGCGGGCGGAAGGCGTTCGGCCTCCTCGCCCAGCCATACGCAAAGCGACAACGGCACGTCCGTCAGCCAAGCCGTCGTCAGAATGCCCAATCCACGTACCTCCAGCCTGCCCGATATAGCGTCGGGCACGTCCGCGACCAGCCGATCGCCGTCGCGCCGCACGCGCGTGCGGTCGTCGGCGACGAGCACCGCTCCCCGGTCGATCAGTCGAAGCGCAAGGTCGGACTTGCCCGACCCGGATGGTCCGGCGATGAGCACGCCGCGCCCGCCGATCGCGATGGTGGTGGCGTGGATCGTGTCGGGCACCGTCCGTCTCCGACTCAACGTGGCTCGGCGAGCGGCAGGCGGACGACGAAGCGCGCACCGGATGCGCCGTCCTCGCGCGGGCCGACGGCGATAGCGCCCTGATGCCCTTCGACGATCGTCCGGGCGATGGCGAGCCCCAGGCCCGAATGGAGGCCGAACGCCTCCGCGCTCGGGCGGATCGACTGGAAGCGCCGGAACACCGACTCGCGCTCGGCCGCTGGTACGCCCGGTCCCCGGTCCTGGACGTAGAGGGTCAGGTCCTCCCGGTCCGGGATCGAGCCGATCTCGATCAGCCCTCCGGCGGGAGAAAAGGAGATCGCGTTCTCCAGGAGGTTCTCGAACACCCGCTCCAGCCGCGAGCCGTCGCCCATGACCACCAGCGTCTCGCCCGACCCGCGATCGAACCGGAACAACACGCCGCGCTCCACCCCGCGCGCGCGCCGCTGCTCGAGCAGGCCCTCGATCAGCGCGCCCAGATCCACGGCCTCGAACTTCGATCGGCTGAGCTGCGCGTCGAGCCGCGACGCCTCCGAGATGTCGGTGATCAGCCGGTCGAGCCGGAGCACATCGTCGCGGACGATCGCCAGAAGCTGATCGGCCAGCGCCGGATCGCGGACCCGGGCCAAGCCGTCGACGGCGGAGCGGAGCGAGGCGAGGGGGTTCTTCAACTCGTGCGTGACGTCGGCGGCGAACGCCTCGGTCGCGTCGATCTGGGCGCGCAACGCCAAGCTCATGTCCGACAGCGCGCGGGCGAGCATCCCGAGCTCGTCGCCGCGCGAGGGCAGGCGCGGCACTATCACCTCGCGCGCCCTGCCAAGCCTGACCCGCACCGCCGCGCGCGCGAGCCGGCGCAGCGGCCGGACGATCGTGCGCGCCAGGAACAGCGACAACAGAACGCACACGAGCGTGGTAACCATCAGGACCACGCCAAGCCGGAACCGCTCAACCCGAACCGTCTGCGTGATGTCGCGCGCGTTGGTCGCGGTCAGCACGAAGCGCCTGCCGGGCAGCGGCGCGGCCGCGGTCAGCACGGGCGTACGGTCGGGCGCGCGCCAGACGGTGGTCGCCACCGTCCGCGTCGTTGCCGCTTCCCGAATGTCGGGCCAGGCGAGGCCGTTCGCCCGCTCCCGGAACAGCGGCGACCGAGCCGCCCCGACGATCGTGTCGAGGGCTCCGTCGAGCAGGCGCGCAGCGCGTTGGTCCCAGCCCTGCCGGTCCGGGTCGACCTTGCGGTTGGCCTTCAGCTGCGTCAGGAACACCCAGCCGCACTGGCGGACCAGCTTCAGGTTCTCCAGGCCCGAGTACCAGCTGTCGAAGAGCACGGCCTTCGGGCGGAAGCCGCGGGCATGGGCCGTCGGGAGCATCGCCCGGAGGTGGTCATTCTTGGTCAGCTTGTCGGCCGGCTTGTCGTAGAGGCGGTAGTCGACGGG
>CAXTFF010000257.1:0-3199 GCA_964243325.1 uncultured Sphingomonas sp. | reverse complement strand
GACCAAGCCCTTGCTCGACAGGATCGTCTCGGCGGAGACGAAGCCGGACTTGGCGGCCCAGGCGGCGATGATCGGCTCGACCTCCTCCAGCCCGCTCGGGAAGGCGCTGTGGCCGGCCTCGGTCGAGATGACGCTTGCGGTTCCATGGTCGTCGCGCGACAGGAGCGCCACGCCCAAGCCCGTGCCGACGCCGATGACGCAAAAGGAGCCGGGCCCGTGAGGGCGGGCCGTCGCCCCCATGATGTTCTGGATGCCGCCCGCGTTCTCGGCGGAACCGATCGCCCAGGCATTGGCGGCGAAGTCGTTCAGGATCAGCGGCGGGGCCTGGATCATTGCCGTCAGGCCAGACCTCGACACGCGGTATCGCCCGTTGGTCACCGAAATCGTATCCCCGCGCGTGACCCCGGACACCGCCACCGCCAGGCGGCGCGGCAGCCCCGCCAGCCCCATGTCGCGCACGAAGGTGCTGATCGCGCCCGACACCGTCGGCTGCGTCGCGGGCTCATACGCCCGAACCGTGTCGTGCAGCATCTTGCCCCGCGAGCTGGTCATCGCGATCCGGAGCGCGGATCGGCCGACATCGACCACGATCGCCGTTCCCCCCTGCGCGTTCGGTCCACCAATCTGCGCCATCTTCCGCCCCGATCATGTTCGTCCGACCCAGCTACGGGATAGACGTTAACGCACGTTGTAGTCGGCGAACGGTCGAGCGGGCGAGGCACGCGTCCCCTCACGCAAGATCGGCCGACCGCCGACGCGTGGCCCGAAATACCGTTGGCGAACGTCCGCTTCGGGTGGGAAGCGGACCTCGGTCAGTTATCTCCCGTATAGTCCAATGCCCGCCAATGTGGGAGCGTTCTGCGCAGTGCCCCGGCTCGACTGCTGGCATGTCCAGCAACGATTGTAGATGATCGTCTATCTCTGCCAGCCTGAGCACCAACACATCGGACATGGAGTGGTTATCCTCCCCGCAGTAGAACAGGATGTCGCCGTCCCTGTCATGCGCGTAGAGCAGCACGGGATGGCCGTTGCACATATGCGTACAGACGATGGACGCTTTGTTTTCCTGGAACGAGTAGTGCGCGACATCGATCATCCGGGCAGCTGACCGGCTGGGCGAACGTCCGCAACTGGGCGGTGTCAGTCGTTCGCCCCCCGGCGCCGAACGTCCGCTCTGGGTCAAAAGCCGACCCACCCGCCACCGTCGGTTCCGATCAAATCCGCATGTTCGGGGAAGCCACTGTCCTATGATCCCCGCCTCATGCCAAGATCGCCGCGACCCGAGGCGATTACGCTTCAGGCTCTTTGATACGGATCCGTGCAGCCCGTCAGACCCGCGTAGTTCCCGGATAGGCGAACAGAAGGTCCGCCCCCTCCCCCGCCGCCACCCGTTCCGACCCGGTCACCGTCACGCATTCGCCCTCATGGAACGATACGCCCGCGACCTCGCCCGCGCCTTTGACCGGGACCAGCCAGCCGGTCGTCCCCTCCGGCAGCGCCACCTCGCGGCCCGTCGACCAGCGTTCCAGGACGAACTTGGGGCCCTCGACCAGCACGGTGCGGCCGTCCTCCGCCCCGCCCGGCGCGGCGATGGGGCGATAGGGCTCGCGGCGCGCGACCGCGACGCCGTCCTCCAGATGCAGCTCGCGGTCGCTGCCGTAGTCATAGAGGCGGTAGGTCGTCTCGGAGTTCTGCTGGATCTCGATCACCGTCAGCCCGCCGCCGATCGCGTGGATCGTGCCGGACCCGCAATAGTAGAAGTCGCCCGCCTCGACCGGCTGCCAGTGGAGCAGCTCCTCGATCGAGCCGTCCCGCGCCGCCGCGCGCAGCTCGTCCTCGCCGACCTCCCGCTTGGGGCCGAGGGCGATGACCGCGCCGGGTTCGGCGGTCAGCACCGTCCAGCATTCGTCCTTGCCGCGCGGCAGGCCGCGGGCGTGGGCTTGCTCGTCGTCCGGATGCACCTGCACCGACAGCTTCTCGCCGGTGAACAGGTATTTGATCAGCAGGTCGGGCGTCGTGTCGCCGGGCTGCTGGAACCACACCTCGCCGACCGGATCGGCGTCCGGCGCGGGATCGGGGAAGCCCGGGAACAGCGTGCGACGCCCCCACGGCTTGTCGACACGGTGGGTCTGGAGCTTGAAGGCGGGCATGGGCGGGGTCTCCTCGAGAGCGGGACGCGCGGGGGCGGTCGAGGGTTCCCGCGCGGCGCGGGGGCTGGAAGCCCGCACCGCGATCCGCTAGACGCGCGCCATGCGTATCAACCAGTCCAAGCCCGTCCTGCTCGCCCTGCTGGCGGCCGCCGCCCTGCCCCTCGCCGGCTGCGCGGGCGCCCGCGCCAAGGGCGACACGCCCTATGTCGCGCGCGACGTCGGCACGCTCTATTCGGCCGCGCGCACCCGGCTCGACCGCAAGCAGTACAAGGAGGCCGCGGTGCTGTTCGACGAGGTCGAGCGGCAGCACCCCTATTCGGTCTGGGCCAGGCGGGCCCAGCTGATGAGCGCCTTTTCCTACTACCTCAACACCGACTATACCGAGGCGATCCAATCGGCGCAGCGCTTCCTGTCGGTGCATCCGGGCAACCGCGACGCTCCTTACGCCTACTACCTGATCGCGCTGTGCTATTACGAGCAGATCACCGACGTGACGCGCGACCAGAAGATCACGCGCCAGGCGCTCGACGCGCTGGGCGAGCTGTCGCGGCGTTATCCAAACACGCGCTACGCGTCCGACGCGCGGCTGAAGGTCGATCTGGTCAACGACCATCTCGCGGGCAAGGAGATGGAGGTCGGGCGCTTCTACCAGACGCGCCGCCAGTGGCTCGCCTCGACGCTGCGCTTCCGCAAGGTGGTCGACGACTACCAGCAGACGACGCACACGCCCGAGGCGCTGATGCGGCTGACCGAGGCGTATCTGGCGCTGGGCGTGCGCGAGGAGGCGCGGAAATCGGCGGCCGTGCTCGGGCGCAACTATCCGGGCACCGACTGGTACCAGCGCGCCTACAAGCTGGTGGGCGACAATCCGGTCACGGCGATCGCGCCGGTCGCGCCGGGCGCACAGGTGATCGCGCCGGGCGCGCCCGCGACGCAGGGCAACAGCGCCCCGACGGGCGAGGCGAGCGGATCGGCGCCCGCCGGCTCCGGGGCCGGGGCCGCGCCCAATGCGCCCTCGCCGGTGGGGCCGGGCGGCGGATCGGGCAACG
>CAXTFF010000256.1:0-3211 GCA_964243325.1 uncultured Sphingomonas sp. | reverse complement strand
CCAGGCAGATGACGAGCACGTCGCGGGGCACCCGGAAATACTCGACGGTGCGGGCGAGCGCGAAGCTGTTGGGCGGGATGACGCACACGTCGGTCCTGCGGTCGACGAAGCTGTTCGCCGCGAAGTCCTTGGGGTCGACGATCGCCGAATCGACGTTGGTGAAGATCTTGAACTCGTCCGCGACGCGCGCGTCGTAGCCGTAGGAGCTGAGGCCGTAGCTGATGCAGCCGTCGCGGCGCTGCGATTCGACGAACGGCTCGATCATGCGGTCGGCGAGCGCGCGCTCGCGGATCCAGCGGTCGGATTGGACGGACATGCGCATGCTCCCCTCGGGTCCCGCTTTCGCCCGAACGCGGGCAGGCGGCAAGAGGCGTCGACCTGGGCGATACCCGAGCCGAACCTTCGATTGTAGGCGGCGGCGGATGGGCGCGGAGGTGCGCGCGGTGGCGCGATCGGGCGAGCATCGCCTCTCAAGGTGGGCGGAGGCGGAGACCACGCCGCTCGCGGGGCTGGGCGTCGAGGGCGACGCGCATCTGGGCGTGACGGTTCAGCATCCGTCGCGCGTCAAGGCGGACCCGACCCAGCCGGACCCGCGCCGGATGCACATTATCCACGCCGAGCTGTTCGGCGAGCTCGCGGGCAAGGGCTCCGCGGTCGCGCCCGCCGGGTTGGGCGGGAACGTCACGACGCGCGGGATCGACCTGCCCGCCCTGCCGCCGGGCACGCGGCTGCGGCTCGGGCCGGGAGCGGTCGTGGAGCTGACGGGCCCGCGCGATCCGTGCGCGCGGATCGAGCGGCACCGGCCCGGGTCGCCAGCGGCCGTGCCGGACCGCGCGCCGGAGGACGAGCTGGTGCTTGCGGGCGGGACGGCGCGGCCGGGCGACGCGGCCGGGATCGAGCCGCCGCCGCCTCACGAAAGGCTGGAACGGGTCTGACGCGTCGCCGCGCGGTCGCCTGCGGGTGGCCCGACCGTCGTAGCCAGGAAGCCCGCCACCCGAGCCCGGTAATCGGCGCCAACCATGTCGCAAGTCCCGGCATGGTCCTCGCCGGGCACCAGCCACAGCAGCTTCCCGCCCGGAACGGCGGCATGGAGGGCCCGCGTCTCGGGCGGAGGCGTGTACGCGTCCTCGCCGCCGCCGATCACCAGGACCGGTCCGCGATAGCGCCGGATCGCCGCGACGGGCGAGAGCCGGGAAGGTGCCACACCGTAGCGGGCGATCGATTGGAAACTGAGCAGCGGTTCGATCAGCCGCGCCGGCACCTGGCCCAGGCGCGCGGCGATTCGGTTGCGGATCGCGCTCCGGATATCGGGGTAGACGGCCTGGAGGACCAGGGCGTCGGCGTCGATCGGGCCGTGGTCGCCGAGCAGCGTCGCGGCCCCGCCGAGCGAGATGCCGATCGCCGCGACGGGCGATCCCCGTTGGCGACGCTTGAGCCAGGCAAGGCCCGCTGTGGCGTCCCTCGCCTCATATAGTCCGAAGCTGCGCGGCGTCGTCGTCGACTGGCCGTGGCCACGGAAGTCGAGCGTGAGCGTCGCGTAGCCGAGGCGGGCGAGTCAGGCGGCGTTGGCCGCCGTGGCCGCGCGGGACGCGCCGACCCCGTGCAGCAGCAACACGCCCGGCGAGCGGTCGCTCCGCCCCGGCCTGAAGGTCGCGGCGAGCGCGATCCCGTCGCGCGATCTCAGCCGGAAATCCGTCGCGGGCGACCGCGCGGCCTGCACCGGAGAGGCGCCGCCGCGTGTCATGATCGATCCGGCAACCCAGCAGGCGAAAAGCGCGGCCGCGGCCATGGCGATGACGAGGGGCACCACCGGGCGGCCGACCCGAACGCGGCGGCGTTCGGGTGCGGGAGGCGGTGCCCGGGACGTCATCCGATCCCGAGATCGCGCGGGCCGAAAGCGTCCGGGATGAGGACCGACAGGCGATAACTGGCGATCGCGTCACCCTGCATGCCCCCGCAATGCACGTCCAGGTCGCGCCCGCCCATCTGCGCGGCCTCGTTCAGGACTTGGCGGCAGCGGCCGCAGGGACGGATGGGATCGGTGCCGTGCGCCGCGCCGTGCGCGTCCATCGTGCCGCCAACGACCGCGACCGCGACGATGTCGGCCAGGCGGCCCGCAGCGCTGGCGGTGGCGACGGCGACGGTCTCGGCGCAAAGCGAGAGGCCGTAGCTGGCGTTCTCGACGTTCGCGCCGGTGACGATCGTTCCGTCGGTCAGCAGCGCCGCCGCGCCGACGGCGAAGCGGGAATAGGGGGCGTGGGCGTGCCTCGCGGCCTCGCGGGCGGCGGCGACGAGGCGTTCTGAATCCGTGGCGGCCCGCGTCATGTCATCCCCGGATGTGAAGCACGCAGACGAGCGTGAACAGGCGGCGGGCGGTGTCGAAATCGAGCTCGATCTTACCCGCGAGGCGTTCGCGCAGAAGCTCGGCGGCGTCGTCGTGGAGCGCGCGCCTGGCCATGTCGACCGTCTCGATCTGCTGCGGCGTCGCCTGACGGATCGCCTGGTAGTAGCTGTCGCAGATCGCGAAATAGTCGCGGATCGGGCGGCGGAAGCGGCCGAGCGCGAGGATCAGCGTTTCGAGGAGGGTGTCGTCCTCGCGCTTGATATGGAGGGCGAGCCGGCCCTCCTCGACCGACAGCGCGATGCGATAGGGGCCGGCATAACCGTCGGGATGCCGGCGGGCGGGGGCGAAGTGGTTGCCCTCGATCAGGTCGAAGATGGCGATGCGGCGTTCCTGCTCGACATCGGCCGAGCGCCACAAGATCGTGCGCTCGTCGAGCGACACGTCGATGATGCGCGGATCGGCCATGCGCCGATCCTTACGGGCGACGCGGCGTCGTCACAATCTTATCCCCACCATTCACCGCGGGGCGGGTTGAGGCGGTGGGACCGCTGGTCCAGACGGCCCGCATGGCCACACTCGCATTCCCGACTCCCGCCGCCGCGCCCGAATCCCAGCAGCTGCCCCGCAACGTCGAGGCGGAGGCGGCGATGCTGGGGGCGATGATGATCGACAACCGGCTGGCCGACGACCTGCTCGACCGGCTGGAGCCCGCGCACTTCTTCGAGCCGCTGCACGGGCGCATCTTCGCCGCGATCAAGACGCTCCGGTCGAACGACATGCTGGCGACCCCGGTGACGCTGCGCCCGATGTTCGACGCGGACGCCGGCATGAAGGAGCTGGGCGGGCCGGCGTATCTGGCCGGGCTGA
>CAXTFF010000255.1:3017-3240 GCA_964243325.1 uncultured Sphingomonas sp. | reverse complement strand
CGGCACCGATCGACCGGGTTCGAGACCGTCGACGAGGCCCGCGCGCCCATCTATTTCGACCGGCTGAACGCCGAGTTGCGGGGCGGGGCTGCGCCTACCGGCTACATCGCGGGCGACACCCCGCTGTTCGAGCGGACGATGCTGGCCGAGGCGCGCTACGACCGCGCGCTGATCTATCGCAGCTTCCTGCTCCATAGCGGCGCGATCGCGGCCGACGCGGCGC
>CAXTFF010000255.1:0-3007 GCA_964243325.1 uncultured Sphingomonas sp. | reverse complement strand
GATTGGGGCAGGCCGTGCTGGCCTTTGCGGGGATGGTCGGGGCCGGATCGGCGGCGGCGCAGGGCGTTGCGATCTCAGCGTCGGACGCGCTGGCGCAGGACGCGACCGCCTATGCCGCGGTCGGGGGGATCGCACCCGACGCGGCGCTGTCGCCCGATCCGGCGACGGGACGCCTGACGGTGACGGCGTTCCTGGTCGCGACCTAGCGGGTCAGCCGTCGCGCTCGACCCGGACGAGCAGCGTCCCCTCGCTCACCTGCCCGCCCGTCTCCGCCGACAGCTCGGCCACGGTCCCGTCGAACGGCGCGACCAGGCCATGCTCCATCTTCATCGCCTCCAGCGTGACGAGCTTCTGGCCGGTGGTGACCTTGTCGCCCGCCGCGACTTCGACCGCGATGATGCGGCCGGGCATGGGAGAGAGGATCGCGCCGTCTGCGGCTCCGCCCGCCGCGACGCCCGTCGTACGCGCTTGCGAGAAGCGGTGCGGCCAGCCCTTGTCGACGATCAGGATTTCAGCCCCATCGTGCCATAAAAGCGACCCTACGCCCAACCGGGTCGAGCCCAGGCGGATGCTGCGCACCTGACCATCCGCCTGCATCCAGACCTGCTTATTGGCGGGCGCGTTCATCCGGAGGCCGAGCAAATCGGCCCAAGGGTCCGTCAACTCATCGGTGAAGGCGCCAGGCGCTAGAGCGGCGTCTGTTCCGCCAGCCTGCTTGAACACATTGATCGCGCCCATCTCGAGCAACGGATCGCTCAGCTCGGCTCCCGTCGTCAGCTCGTCCAGATGTTCAGCGATGAACCCCGTGTCAATCGTGGCTTCGATCACGTCGCGGTTGCGCAGCAGCGCGGCCAGGAACCCCGCATTGTTCCTGACCGGCCAAGTCAGCACGGAGTCGCACGTGAACGCCAGCCGCTCCATCGCCTCCGCCCGCGTGCCGCCCTTGGCGATCAGCTTGGCGATCATCGGATCGTAGAAGGGCGACACGGTGTCCCCGGATCGTACGCCGGTGTCGACCCGTGCCACTTGATCGTCCAGATGGAGGTTGCTCAGCTTGCCCGTGCTTGGAAGAAATCCCGTCGTCGGGTCTTCCGCGTACAGCCGGGCCTCCATCGCCCAACCGTCGATGCTCAGCTCATCCTGACGCTTGGGCAGCGGCTCGCCCGAGGCGACGCGGAGTTGCCATTCGACCAGGTCCTGCCCGGTGATCTCCTCGGTCACCGGATGCTCGACCTGCAGCCGGGTGTTCATCTCCATGAAGAAGATGCGATCAGCGCGCAGGCCCTCGCTGGCGTCGGCGATGAACTCGATCGTCCCCGCGCCCTCGTAATCGACCGCCTTCGCCGCGCGCACGGCGGCGGCGCAGACCTGTTCGCGGGTGGCGGCGTCCATGCCGGGGGCGGGCGCTTCCTCGATCACCTTCTGGTGGCGGCGCTGGAGCGAGCAGTCGCGCTCGAACAGATGGACGACGTTCCCGTGGCTGTCCCCGAACACCTGCACCTCGATATGCCGGGGCGACAGGATGTACTTCTCTAGGAGCACCCGGTCATCGCCGAAGCTCGACGCCGCCTCGCGCTTGCAGCTCGCCAGCGCGTCGGCGAACCCGGCCGCATCCTCGACGCGCCGCATCCCCTTGCCGCCCCCGCCCGCGACCGCCTTGATCAGCACGGGATATCCAATCGCGTCCGCCTCGGCCTGGAGCCGGTCCGGCGATTGATCCTCGCCCAGATAGCCCGGCGTCACCGGCACCCCCGCCGCGATCATGCGGCTCTTGGCCGCGTCCTTCAGCCCCATCGCGCGGATCGAGTCGGGCTTCGGCCCCACCCACACCAGCCCCGCATCGAGGACGCTCTGCGCGAAGTCGGCATTCTCTGAAAGAAACCCGTAGCCCGGATGGATCGCCTCCGCGCCGGTCGATTTCGCGACCGCGATGATCCGCTCCCCCACCAGGTAGCTCTCGCGCGCCGGGCTGGGTCCGATATGCACCGCCTCGTCGGCCTGGCGGACATGAAGCGCGTGGGCGTCCGCGTCCGAATACACGGCCACCGTATGCACCCCGAGCCGCCGCGCGGTCCGGATGACACGACAAGCGATCTCGCCCCGGTTGGCGATGAGGAGGGATTTGATCATCTGCTTTCCTATTCCTCCCCGAAACGGGGAGGGGAACCGCCGGCCCCCTTGGGCCGGTGGTGGAGGGGTCCCCGCTCACGGCAGGCATGAACGATCGCGGTCACGACCGAGTCCATGTCCCGCAGCACGTCGCGAGCGGGGACGCGTAACGTCGCGAACTCGCGCTCGATCAGGACGGCATCGCGCCGTTCATCACGCGCGGGCTGGTCACCGCGCGAGTGCACCTCGCCGTCGATCTCGATCGCGAGCCTGACGCTTAGGCAGGCGAAGTCGATGCGATACGGGTGACAGGGGAACTGGTAGCGGAACTTGAACCCGCCCGGCCGCCTGCGGAGCTGTTGCAGCAGCAAGATCTCGGGAAGATTGGCCGCTTGGCGGTCACGCCGGGCGGCCTTGATCGTACGCATCGGAGCGCGCAACACTCGGGGGGTTGGGCCCCCTCCACCACTCGCCCAAGGGGGCGAGCGGTCCCCCTCCCCGTTCCGGGGAGGAATGGGGTCGGTCTCTCCTCTCACATCCGGAACACGCCGAAGCTCGGGCGCTCCGGGATGGGGGCGTTGAGGGTCGCGGCGAACGCCAGCCCCAGCACGTCCCTCGTCTGGGCCGGGTCGATCACCCCGTCGTCCCACAGCCGCGCGGTGGCGTAATACGGGTTGCCCTCGTCCTCATACTTTCGGCGGACGGGCGCCTTGAACGCCTCCGCTTCCTCGTCGGTCCATTTGTCCGCGTCGCGGTGGACGGTCGCCAGCACACTGGCCGCCTGCTCACCACCCATGACGCTGATGCGGCTGTTCGGCCAGGTGAACAGGAAGCGGGGGGAGTAGGCGCGGCCGCACATGCCGTAGTTCCCCGCCCCGAAGCTGCCGCCGATCAGGAC
>CAXTFF010000254.1:0-3250 GCA_964243325.1 uncultured Sphingomonas sp. | reverse complement strand
ACCACGGGTCGCGGTAGCGCAGGTGCGCGCGCAGGAACGCGTCCACCTCCGCGGCGTGAACCCACGTCAACAGCGCGGGATCGTCCGCCGAGTAGGGTGTTCCGTCGGGCAGCGTCCCCTTCACGAACGCATGCACCCGCCGCACCCGCGCGACCGCCCGCTCGACTTGGGCCGTGGAGCCGTAGGTCGCCACTCCCACGAACTGCGCCGTGCGCCGCAGCCGCCCCGCCATGTCGCGCCGAAACCCGGAATGATCCCAGACGCCCGCGAGCGCCCCGGGATGGAGCATCTGCACCAGCAGCGCGCTCACGCCGCCGATCAGCATGCTCGAAAAGTCGCCGTGGACCGCCCAGCTCGCCGATCCGGGCCCGAAAAGCCCCTTGTCGCCCTCCGGCCGCGCGAGTTCCACCTCAGCCGTGCCCAGCAGCACTTCCACGCGCCGCGCAATCTCCCGTTTCACAGACGCCATGTCGACCCGATGTAAGTCGCTGCCCGTAAAGCGAAAGCACCCGCGCCGCTTGTCGGAGATGGGCGCGGCCGCCACCTTCTACCCGTCAACGCAATCATTCCGGAACAGCCGCATGACCATCGCCAAGCTTCTCGCCGCCGCCGCGCTCCTCGCGACCGTCCCCGCCGTGGCCCAGCGCGGTTACGACCCGCAAGCCCGGCTCGACCGGCTGCTCGCGGGCCGCGTCGCGGGCGCGCCCGTATCCTGTATCCCGCTGCGCCCGAACACCCGGTCGGAGATCATCGAGGGCCAGGCCATCGTCTACCGCGACGGCCGCCGCCTTTACGTCAACCGCCCGACCGTCGGGCTGGAATGGCTGCTGCGCGACTCCATCCTCGTCACCCGCCCCGTGGTGAGCCAACTCTGCGACGCCGAGCCGGTCCAGATCATCGACCAGCCCAGCCGGATCCAGCGCGGTTTCGTGACGCTGGGCAAGTTCGTCCCCTACACCCGGCCGTGAACGGGCGGGTGTAGGCGACGCGGTGAGGTGAGCGCAGGCTATTTGTGCCCGCCGTGCCCGGCGTTCTGGTTATTGTCCTTGCTAGGCGTATTGTCCGAATTGTCCTGCTTTTTGTTGCCGCCGATATCGTCCTTGCCGTTTTTGGCGAAATCGCCCTTTTTCTTGTGGTCGCTCATCGGTTCTCTCCAGTGGTCGCAGGAGCTTCAACGCCCTTGGGCCGCTACCGGGTCCCACGCGGCGGCCCAGGCCGCCGCCTCCGCCTCGAAACGCCTCGTGACGATCAACCCGTCGGCGCGCCCGTCCGCGATCTCGACCTCGCCCATCCATTCGAACGTCGCGTTTCCCGACAGCGTCACCCGCCCGTCCGCCTCCGCCCGCGCGCGCGCCGGCCCGCCCGGGCTGCGCACGACGATCTCCGTCCCGAAGGGCACGCGCCCCGTCAGCCCGGCCGCGACCGTCGCCGCCGCCATCGCGCTTCCGCACGCATCGGTCAGCCCCGCCCCGCGCTCATGTGTCCGCACGAACAGGCCCCCGTCCCGCACCTCGACGAACGACACGTTGGCCCGGTTCGGCAACCAATCCGGCGCCGCCTCGCAGAGCAGCCCCACCCGCACAAGCTCCGCCTCGTCGACCGCATCGACAAAGGCGACCAAGTGCGGATTGGGCATCGCGAGGCCCGTGAAGCGCAAGCTTGGCGACAAAGGCGCGATGACCGCGTCGATCACGCGCTCCGCCCCCAGCAGCATCGGCCAGTCGCGGACGTCCAGCCCCGCCGGCCCGGCCCACTCATCCACCGTATAGACTCCGGGTGCCAGGTCGTCGCCCGCCGCCACCTCCGCCGCGCTCGTTGCCAGCTTCACGACCGCCCGCGTCAGGCCCAACGCCTCGAACCCCGCCCGCGCGACGCAGCGCAACCCGTTCAGGCACGTCTCCGCCTCCGTTCCATCCGGGTTGAACATCCGCATCCCGAACGCGTGGTCGCGGTCGCCCTCCGTCAACAGCAGCAGCCCGTCGCTCCCGACCGGCCCCGCCCGGTCGGACAACGCCCGCGCCGCCGCCGCCCATGCGTCGTCCGCGACCGCCGACCCCCGCGCGTCCACCAGCGCGAAGTCGTTCCCCGTCCCGTGGCATTTCGTGAACGCGATCCTCACGCTTCCATCATGCCCCTGACGATCGCGCGGTCCCGCGCCACCAGGTCGGCCAGCGACGGCCGCGCCAGGATCGCATCGACGTACGAGGCCGTCCGCGGATACCGCGTCCCGTCGATCGCCGCCCCCACCCACGACGCGTTGGCCAGCGGCGCCGCCACCGCCAGGTCGGCCAGCGTGAAGCGATCCTCGACCAGGTATCCGCTATCGGGGATCACCCGTTCCAGATACGCCAGGATCGGCGGCAGCTCGTCGCGCTCGGCCGCGTCCGCGATCCCGGCGTCGAACCCGCCTTTCAGCACCTTGGGTCCCACGAAGCGGTTGAAGAACAACTTGCCCCCCGTCGCCATCACGATCGTGTCGCCGAACTCCTCGAACCAGATCGTCCGCGCTCGCGCGATCGGATCCGGCGGGATCAGGTTGGGCTCGGGATGCTTGGCCTCGAGGTAATGCACGATCGCCGTCGAGTCCGAGATGGTGAAGTCGCGCCCGTTATCCGCTCCCGGATCGCGTAGCGCCGGCATCTTGCGGAACGGCGACGCTTCCTCGAACTCGGGCCCGCCGCGCCCCATGCCCGCCGCGCGCACCTCCACCCCCACGCCCTTCTCGCGCGCGAACGCCACGCATTTCCGCACGAAAGGCGAAATCGTCGAACCATATATGATCATCGCGGGACGCTCCGGTGGCTTGCCGCCCCCCTATCCCCCGCGCCGCGACCGCCGACAAGCGCCGCGGCCACCGCGCTCAAGCGAAGTTGGCGCCCAGCGGCTCGCCGTCCTCCTCGATATGCTTGGTTTCCGGGGCAGGCTCCTCCCCGGCGGGCTCGTCGTCGGGCATGGTCTCGGTCGGGTCGGGATCGTGGGTCATGGTGGGCCTCCGGGCGGTCAACGCGCGCATCCCCGCTCGCGACGCATCGCCCCGCCGCATTGCCCGGCCCAGTCCCGCCGGGTAGGCGCTCCCCGATGCGGCCCGCCCCAGATCACGCATACCGGCGCCGCCCGGACTGGCGGCAGCGGGTCCCCGCCCTCTTCCTCGCGCTCGCCGCCGTTTCGCTGATCCTGCTCGCGCTCCTCAGGCTCGGCCTGCTGCCTTCGCCGCTCCGCCCGCCCGAGTCCGACCTGAACACCTTCGACG
>CAXTFF010000253.1:0-3261 GCA_964243325.1 uncultured Sphingomonas sp. | reverse complement strand
GCGGGGCGGCCGTGGCGCTCGCCGGCCGCGTCGCGCTCGACGCGGCGATCATGGATGGGCGGAACCGTGCGGCGGGCGCGGTGGCGGGCGTGACGCAGACGCGCCACCCGGTCAGCCTGGCGCGCGCGGTGATGGAGCGCAGCCCTCATGTCCTGCTCGCCGGCCCGGGCGCCGACGCGTTCGCCGCGGAGCACGGGATCGAACCGGCCGACCCCGCCTGGCTCACCATCTCGGAGCGGCGGCGGCAGCTTGAGGAACTGCTGGCGAGCGGCGACGGCGCGTTCGACACGGCTATGAAATACGGCACCGTCGGCGCGGCCGCGGTCGACTGCCACGGCCACCTCGCCGCCGCCACCTCGACCGGCGGGGTCACCGGCAAGCGGCCGGGGCGGATCGGCGACACGCCGGTGATCGGCGCGGGCACCTGGGCCGACGACCGGACCTGCGCGATCTCGTGCACCGGCGCGGGCGAGTTCTTTCTGCGCGCCGGCGCGGCCCATGCGATCGCGGCGCGGATCGAGCATTTGGGCGAAGACCTGGAGGCAGCGACCGCGGCGGTGCTGGGCGACATCGCGGCGATGGGCGGCACCGGCGGGGTGATCGTCGCCGGCCGGGATGGCGGCCTCCACTGGCGGTTCACCACGCCCGGCATGTATCGCGGTCGCGTCTCCTCGGCCGGCGAACGCGTGGTGGCGCTGTACGGCGACGAGTGACGCCGTCGTTGTTCTGTCACGGTGCACAAGGTAAGGCAGCGACCATGACGTTCCCTCGCCTGCTCGCCGCGCTGCTGGCGCTGTTTCTCGCCTCGCCCGCCTCGGCTTATTGGGAGTTCGGCCACCAGACGATCGCCCGGATCGCCTATGCCAACGTCAAGCCGCAGACCCGCGCGACGATCCGCCGCATCCTCGCCACCGCCCCGCTGCTCGGCACGCCCGAATGCAAGGCGACGACGATTGAGGGCGCGAGCGTCTGGCCCGACTGCATCAAGCCGCTCAAGGACGCCGGTGGCCAGTCGCGCTTCGGCTACGCCTATAACTGGCACTTTCAGGACGCGAACATCTGCCAGCCATTCGCGCTGGAGGAAGCCTGCAAGGACGGGAATTGCGTGTCGGCGCAGATCACCCGCGACGTGGCGCTGCTCCGCGACCGGCGTACGGGCGCCAAGGAGCGGGTGCAGGCGCTGGCATTCCTGATCCACTTCGTCGGCGATCTCCACCAGCCGCTTCATGCCGGCGAGAAGAACGACAAGGGCGGCAACGACGTCGCGGCGAGCTATGGCGTCTACAGCCCCAGGCGCTTCAACCTCCATTCGGTGTGGGACGGCACGCTTGCCGAGCGCGCGATCACCAGCGGGCCGTCGCTGGTGCGGCGTTACCCGGCGGCGGAGCGCGCGCGGATGGCGGCGGGCACCGTTACCGACTGGAGCCGCGAATCGTGGCAGGTATCGCGCGACGCGGTGTATGCCAGCGCGCTGCATGGCGACCCCTGCGCGCCGTCGCCGGCCAAGGTGACGCTGACCGACGCGGACATCGCGGCGCTGGTGCCGGTCGCGCGGCTGGAGGTCGAACGCGGCGGCCTGCGGCTGGCGAAGCTGCTGGACGCCGCGTTGGGCTAGAGAGCGACGTCCGAACCGGACCGGCGCAGCCCGTCGCGAACAGGCTGCGCCGCCTGCGTCAGCCCAGCACCACCGTCACGGCGCGGCGGTTCTGTGCCCAGCTGCCTTCGTCGCTGCCGAGCGCTGCGGGGCGTTCCTTGCCGTAGCTGATGGTGCGGATGCGGCCCGCATCGACGCCGCGCGCGACCAGGTAGTTCTTGGCGGCGTTGGCGCGGCGGTCGCCGAGCGCGAGGTTGTATTCGCGCGTACCGCGCTCGTCGCAATGGCCCTCGACGGTGATGCGCACCGCGGGATAGCGCGCCAGCCACTCGACCTGGCTGTCGAGAATGCCGCGCGCGGTGGGATCGATGTCGTATTGATCCAGCCCGAAATTGATCGTGTTGGACTGCACCGAACGGGTGAAATCGGCGTTGGAACCCGGCGTCGCCGCGCCCGCCGCGTCGGCACCGCGACCCTGATCGCCGCCATTGGCGGCGTCCGCACCCGAAGCGTCGAGCACCGGCGCGGCGCCGGGTGCAGGCGGCAGCGTCTGCGGCCGCTTCTTGGAACAGCCGGCGAGCGCTACCAGGGCGGTCGCGGCGAGCAGAACGGCAGATGTCTTCATAGTCTTACTCCCGATGTGATCGTGTTGATCCCGCGCTCCCCGTTCAGGGCCGGAGCGGACCCCAGGCGGGGTCCGAGCCGTCGAGCGGGGTCGGTATCTTGCGTTCGACGCGGCCGGTGAGGTCGACCATCCACAGGTCCGCCTTGCCCGACGAGCCTTTCCCCGAACGGTAGAAGGTGACGACGCGGCCGTTGGGCGACCAGCTCGGCCCCTCGTCCTGCCAGTCGTCGGTGAGCAGCTTCTCGCCCGCGCCCGACGGCGACATGGTGCCGATCCGGAACGAGCCGGCGAGCCGCGTGAACGCGATGCGGTCGCCGCGCGGGCTCCACACCGGCGTTGCATAGCGGCCGCCGCCGAAGCTGATCCGCTGCTGGTCCGAGCCGTCGGCATTCATGACGTAGAGCTGCTGGCCGCCCGAGCGGTCGGACTCGAAAACGATGCGGCGGCCGTCGGGCGAGTAGCTGCCGCCGGTGTCGATGCCGGGCGAGTTGGTCAGCCGCTCCGGCGTGCCGCCCTGCGACGAGACGCGGTAGATGTCGGTATTGCCCGCGGTCGCCATGGAGAACAGGATCGAGCGGCCGTCGGGCGAAAAGCGCGGCGCAAAGGTGAGCGACGCGTTCTGCACCACCCGCCGCGGCCGACCCGAGCCGATGTCGTAGACGTAGATCGACGGCCGGTCGTTCTCGTAGCTCATGTAGACGACCGACTGCTGGTTGGGCGCGAACCGCGGCGTCAGCACGATCGACTGGCCGTTGGTCAGGAAGCGGTGGTTGGCGCCGTCCTGGTCCATGATCGCGAGCCGCTTGATGCGTTTGCCCTTGGGTCCCGTCTCCGAGACATAGACGACGCGGCTGTCGAAATAAGGGCCCTCGCCGGTCAGCCGCGCATAGATGCTGTCGGCGCATTTGTGGCCCGCGCGGCGCCATTCGGACGGCGCGACCACGAAGCCCTGGCGGGCGAGCTCGGTCCGGGCGGTGACGTCGTACAGGTAGCAGCCGACCGTCAGCGTGCCGTCGCCATTGGCGCGGACATAGCCCTGGAC
>CAXTFF010000252.1:0-3267 GCA_964243325.1 uncultured Sphingomonas sp. | reverse complement strand
TGCTCAGCCAGGCCGAGCACGACACCACCACCCAGTCGATCCTGTTCACCGACGACGACGCCTTCGCTGACCGGGTCGCCGCCGCGGTAGACCGCCAGCTGGGTGATCTCGCCACCGGCACCGTCGCGCGCCAGGCCTGGGACGCCAACGGCGCGATCGTCGTCGTCGCCGCGCTCGACGACGCGATCCCGCTGGTCGACCGCCTCGCGCCCGAACATCTCCAGCTCGCGGTCGACGATCCGCAAGCGATGTTCGACAAGGTCCGCCATGCCGGCTCGGTCTTCCTCGGCCGCTACACGCCCGAGGCGATCGGCGATTACGTCGCCGGCCCCAACCACGTCCTCCCCACAGGCCGCCGCGCCCGCTTCGCCTCCGGGCTGTCGGTGCTCGACTTCATGAAACGCACCAGCTTCCTCGGCTTGGACGAGTCGGCGTTGCGCGAACTCGGCCCGGCAACTGTGGCGCTGGCGACCGCAGAGGGCCTTCCCGCCCACGCCAAGTCGGTGGCCCTGAGGCTTAGACTGAACAGCTAGGGCGCCGCGCCCCCTACCCGTCCCGCCCCCCGTTCGCTAAAGCCCCGCCCATGTCCCGCCCCGCAAATCGCACCAAGGCGCGCGCCGCCGCGCGTCTCGCCGCCGTCCAGGCGCTCTATCAGCACGAGATGGAGGGTACCGCAATTCCGGCGCTGCTCCACGAATTCCACAATCACCGGATCGGCGCGACGATCGAGGATGTCGACTATGCCGATGCCGAGATCGACTTCTTCGACGACGTCGTGAAGGGCGCCACCGCCCGCGCCGGCGAGATCGACGTTGCGATCGAAAGCCGCCTCGCCAGCGGCTGGACGCTCGCGCGCCTCGACAAGCCGATGAAGGCGATCCTGCGCGCCGGCACCTACGAACTGATGGCCCGCGCCGACGTGCCCGTAGGCGCGGTCATCAGCGAATATGTCGACGTCGCCCACGCCTTCTACGACCGCCGCGAGACCGGGTTCGTCAACGGCCTGCTGGACGGCATCGCGAAACAGGTCCGTGTGTAGGTCGAACGCCTCCCGCGAATGGGCCGAGGGAGGAGCGTAGATGACCGAGGCCGACTTCCTCGCCGCACTCCGCACCCTCCCGCTCCACCCCGCCGCCCGCGGGCTGCTCGACGACACCGCGCTGATCGCCACCACCCCGCTCGTCGTCACCACCGACACGCTGGTCGAGGGCGTCCACTTCCTCGCCACCGATCCGCCCGCCGACGTCGCATGGAAGCTCGTCGCCACCAACCTCTCCGATCTAGCCGCCAAAGGGGCGACGCCGGAGGGCATCCTCCTTAACTACCCGCTGTCCGACACCGCCTGGGACGAGGCCTTCCTCACCGGCCTCGCCGACATCCTCGTCACCTACGAGACCGCGCTGATCGGCGGCGACACGGTCACCCTCCCCGTGCAAGCGCCGCGCATCCTCACCGTCACCGCCTTCGGTCGCGATGCCGCCGCCCCGCCCCGCAGCGGCGCCCGCGCCGGTGACGCGATCTACGTCACCGGCACGATCGGCGACGCCGGCGCCGGCCTGGCGATCGCACGCGGCGCCGCCGGTCCCGCGCAACTCCTCGCCGCCTATCGCCGCCCGATCCCGCGCCTCGCCGACGGTCGCATCCTCGCCCCCCAAGCCCACGCGATGATGGACGTGTCCGACGGTCTCCTGATCGACGCCGCCCGCATGGCCGCCGCAAGCCGACTGGCGGTGACGATAGACCTCGCCGCGATCCCCCTCTCCCCCGCCTACGAAAGCTGGTCCGGCGACCGCCTCGCCGCCGCCACCGCCGGCGACGATTACGAACTCCTCCTCGCCGCGAAGCCAGGCCTGATCGGCCCGATCACCCGCATCGGCAGCTTCGCCCCCGGCGCCGGGCTGACCCTCACCGACGATGGCAGGCCCGTCCCGCTACCGTCGACGCTCGGCTTCGAACACGCCACCTCCTCGCTTGCCACGACGACATCCCCGCCTATACCTTCCTGACATTGCGAGACCGGGCATGCCGGCAGCACCGAGGGAGGATGCGAATGACGACAGTCTATATCGCCATGATCTGCGGCCTGATCGCCGTGGCCTATGGTTTCGTGACCAGCCGGCAAGTTCTCGCGGCATCGCCGGGCAACGAAAAGATGCAGGACATCGCGGCCGCGATCGCGGAAGGCGCCAAGGCGTATCTAGGCCGGCAATACCGCACCATTGCGATCGTCGGCGTCGTCATCGCGGTCATCGTCGCCTATTTCCTCGGCACCATCTCCGCCCTCGGCTTCATCGTCGGCGCGATCCTGTCGGGCGTCACCGGCTTCATCGGCATGAACGTCTCGGTGAAGGCCAACGTCCGCACCGCCGAGGCCGCGCGCACCTCGCTCCAGGGCGGGCTGACGATGGCGTTCCGTTCGGGCGCGATCACCGGCATGCTCGTCGCCGGGCTCGGCCTGCTCGCGATCACCGTCATGTTCTGGGGCCTGATCACGCAAGGCAATTACGACCTTGCGGTCGGCGCGGATCGCCGCGTCATCGTCGACACCTTGGTCGCGCTCGCGTTCGGCGCCTCGCTGATCTCGATCTTCGCCCGCCTCGGCGGCGGCATCTTCACCAAGGCCGCCGACGTCGGCGCCGATCTCGTCGGCAAGGTCGAAGCCGGCATCCCGGAGGACGATCCCCGCAACCCCGCCACGATCGCGGACAATGTCGGCGATAACGTCGGCGATTGCGCGGGCATGGCCGCCGACCTGTTCGAGACCTATGTCGTCACGATCGGCGTGACGATGGCGTCGATCGCGCTGCTGCTGCCGAACTCCGATGATCTGTTCCAGTTGATGACGCTGCCGCTGCTGGTCGGCGGGGTGTGCATCATCACCTCGATCATCGGCACCTACATGGTCCGGCTCGGCAAGGGCAGTATCATGGGCGCGCTCTACAAGGGCTTCTGGACCACGGTCATCCTGTCGATCCCCGCGATCTACGTCGCCACCGCCTACGTGCTCGGCGACATGAACGCCCCGCTCGGCGGTGCCGCCGCGCTAGGCGAGGCCATCTCCGAGATCTCGCCCGAAAGCGCCGCCAACGTCACCTCGCCCGCCTTCACCGGCATGGCGCTGTTCTGGTGCATGATGGTCGGCCTCGCGCTGACCGGCGTGCTCGTCTGGATCACCGAATATTACACCGGCACCAACTATCGCCCGGTCCGCTCGATCGCGAAGGCGTCCGAGACCGGCCACGGCACCAACGTCATCCAGGGTCTCGC
>CAXTFF010000251.1:0-3273 GCA_964243325.1 uncultured Sphingomonas sp. | reverse complement strand
TCTGGCGAACCAGCGGCGGTGGAACCACTCGGCGGCCGCCTGAGGTCGCCGGCCTGCTATTCCAACGGGTCGTGCCCCCAATTCATGAGCGAGTAGCGCCAGCGGGAGTGTTCGACGTCGTCCTTGGGCCCGCCCTCGGCCAGGTGGCGGTGCACGTAGCCGACCACCTTCTTCATGTCGGCGAAATCCTCGTCGCCCAGCTCGGACTTCTTCTTGCGCAGGATCTCGACGATGCGCCCGCCCTGCCGGTGTCCGACGCTCTCGCCGTCGCCCTTGCCGTCCGGCCCCTTCCAGCCGACCGCCTTGCTTTCCTCCGTCCCCAGCCATTTCTCCAAAGCCGCGGCGGTCATGTTCACCGCTTCCGAGAAGTCGGCCTGCGTCTTGGCGTGGTCGTCGGTCGCGGGCATCGGCTGTTCTCCTATCCGACCGCCAACGCCGGGTCCGGCTTCAGAGTTGCGCCATCAGCCCTTCGTGGAGCGCATAAAGCCGCGATCCGGCCAGCGCATCGACGAAGAAGCCGATCCACATCGCCGCCAGCACCATCACCGAGGACAGATAGACCAGGAAGCGCGCCTTGATCACGTTGGGCCCCAGATGGATCAGGCTGTGCGTCGTGCGCAGGATCACGAACAACCAAGCCAGCGCCAGCTGCGCCGAGGTCACCTGCCGGAACATCAGCAGCAGCGGCACCAGCGCGAAGAACAGCACCGGCATTTCGAACAGGTTCGCCAGGTTGTCGGCGGGCAGCGCCACCGGCTCGAAATAACGCGACGCGGCGTCGCCGCTGGCGAAGGTTTCACGCGTGGGCGGCGTACGCCTGATGTGCGCCAGCCGCTTGACGACCAGCGCCAACCACACCGCGAAGATCAGCGCGACGAGCGCGAAGGTCGGCCATAGCAGCGCGAAGGGCGATCCGCCCGCGCCCATGTTCGGCATCATCGGACCCGCTCCCCGCCCTTGATCACCGCCGTCGGCCGCTCGAGCAGCGCTATGTCGGCCAGCGGATCGCCCTGGACCGCGACGATGTCGCCATAGCGCCCCACCTGGATCGCGCCCACGTCCGCCGTCCGCCCCAGCGCCTGCGCGGCGTTGGTCGTCGCCGAGCGGATCGCGTCGATCGGGGCCAGCCCGAACCGCACCATGACGGCGAACTGCCGGGCGTTGTCGCCGTGCGGGTAGATGCCCGCGTCGGTCGAGTAGATCATCTTCGCCCCCGCCCGCGCCGCCGCGCGGAAGTTCTCGCGCTGGAGCGTCCCGACCGCGCGTTCCTTGGCGATGTTTTCGGGGAGGACGCCGTTCCTCGCCCCTTCGGAAAGCGTGTAGTCGGTGTTGTACACGTCGAAGCCGAGCCAGCTCCCACGCTGCTTGGCGAGCGCGATCCCTTCCGCGTCGATGAAGCTGACATGCTCGATCGTGTCGATGCCCGCGCGGATCGCCGCCTTGATCCCGTCCGCGCCGTGCGCGTGGGCGGCGGTCCTGAGCTTCCAGAAATGCGCCTCCTCCGCGACGGCGCGCAGCTCCTCCTCGCGCAGCTGCTGGACGCCGGGCGCGGTGTTGCGGCTGAACACGCCGCCCGTGGCGCACACCTTGATCACCTCCGCGCCGTATTTGCGCTGCTCGCGGACGCGCTTCCTGAGTTCCTCGGGCGAGTCGCCCATGGCGGGCGACTTGCGCTCGTAGGAAGGGGGCAGGAACGTCTCGTCGCAGTGCCCGCCGGTCGCCCCCAGCGCGTAGGCGGCCGGGACGATCCGGGGGCCCTCGATCCACCCCTCCTCGACCGCCTGCTTCAGCCCGACATCGGCATAGCCGTCCGACCCGACGTTGCGCACCGTCGTGAAGCCCGCGCGCAACGTGCGGGCGGCGTTGCCCGCGCCCTGCGCGACCCAGAAGCTGTCGGTGAATTGGAGCCCCGAATAGCCGCCGTATTTCGGGTTGCTGGTCAGGTGAACGTGCATGTCGATCAGCCCGGGCAGGATCGTCGCCTCGCCCAGGTCGATCCGCCGCGCGTCCGCCGGGATGTTGGGCCGCCCGCCGTTCCGCGTCACCACCGCCGCGATCCGCCCGTCGGTGATGACGACCACCGGATCGTCGAGCATCCGCCCGCCATCGACGTCGAGCATCCGCCTGGCGGTGACGACCACCGTGTCGGCGAGCGCGGGCGTCGCCGTCGCGAGGAACGCGGCCGCCGCGCCTAGAATCCTCAACATCAGCTTACCCCCCAAGAAGCCGTTCCACCCCGGACGACCGGCCGCACGGCCCAGCGGGAGACCGGTAGCGCGAGCGAGGCGACGCGTCGACGGTTCACACATGTCACGCCCGTTCGGTAATTCCGTTGCGGGCGCGCGCAATCTTATTTCGTGCGCGGGAGGAGACGACGGGATCGGCGAGTTCAGCATCTCGCCGTTATGGCAAGCGTGGATCGTGTAGGACAGGGCCATTCAGCCGAGGCCCGTCCCCGAAGACGCGCGCGCGCGCCGCATGGCCCGACAGCCGATCAGCGATCCCGCCACCAGGCGAACGCCGCCGCCTGCTCGCGCGCCACGAACGCGCGCGCGGCCGGGCCGGTCCAGTCGCCCTCCCAGTCCAGCGCCGCCGCGCGCCAGCCCTGGCCGGGCAGGCCGTCCGACTCGCGCACGACCAGCACCGCCAGCCCCGGCTCGCCGCGTTCCACCCCGTCCTGGTCGATGCGGTCGAGCGTCCGGCAGAGCGCGCGCATCCTGGGCCGGGAAAAGGGGAGGCCGAGCCGGGCGAGGAAGGCGGAATAGCTGATCGCTTGGCCGGCGCGCGCCGAGTCGATCAGCAGCGAGCGGACCAGCGGGACGTCGGCGATGGGCGATGACCCGTTCACCGGCCTCTCTCCGTCACCCCGGCCTTGAGCCGGGGTCCCGCTTCTACCCACCGGCCGCCGAGTGAAGCGGGACCCCGGGTCAAGCCCGGGGTGACGAGGAAGGGTGGGCCGGGCCGCTCCATCCGATCAGTAGTGAAGCGCCCGCCCGTACGCGCCCAGCACCGACTCGTGCATCGTCTCCGACAAAGTCGGGTGCGCGAACACCGTCTCCATCAGCTCGGCCTCCGTCGACTCCAGCTGGCGCGCGATGACGTAACCCTGGATCAGCTCGGTCACCTCCGCGCCGACCATGTGCGCGCCCAGCAGCTCGCCCGACTTGGCGTCGAACACCGTCTTCACGAAGCCTTCCGCCTCGCCCAGCGCGATCGCTTTGCCGTTGCCGATCATCGGGAACTTGCCGACCTTCAGCTCGTACCCCGCCTCGC
>CAXTFF010000250.1:0-3277 GCA_964243325.1 uncultured Sphingomonas sp. | reverse complement strand
CGGGCAAGTCGATCCTGCTCGACGCGCTCGGCCTGGCGCTGGGCGCACGCGGCGATAGCGGGCTGGTGCGGCACGGCGCGGCGCAGGCGGTGGTGACCGCCACCTTCGATCCGCCCGACCCCACGCTTGCGGCCATGCTCGACGGCAACGGCGTGGAGGTCGAGCCGGGCGAGCCGCTGCTGATCCGGCGCATCGTCAAGGCGGACGGCGGCAGCCGGGGGTTCGTCAACGACCAGCCCGCGTCGGCCGGGCTGCTGCGCGAGCTCGCGCCGCTGCTGGTCGAGATCCACGGGCAGCATGACGACCGCGGGCTGCTGAACCCGCGCGGGCACCGGGCGCTGCTCGACCTGTTCGGGCGCGTCGAGGTCGCCGACACGGCGCGCGCCTGGGAGCGGGCGCGCACGGCCGAGGCGGCGCTGGCGACGGCGCGCGCGGAGATCGACACGGCGGCGCGCGACCGCGAGTGGCTGGAACACGCGGTGGGCGAACTGGCGGCGCTCGCGCCCGCGCCGGGCGAGGAGGAGGCGCTGGCCGACAAGCGGCGCGGCATGCAGCGCGCCGAGAAGATCGCGGCCGAGCTCGCCGCGATCGAGGAGCATCTGGACGGCTCGGCGGGCGGGCTCGCCTCCCTGCGCCAGGCGGCGCGCGTGCTGGAGCGGGTGGCGGAGGATCACGAGTCGCTGGGCGAGGCGCTGGCGGCGGTCGACCGCGCGGTGATCGAGGGATCGGTCGCCGAGGAGCGCCTGCGCGAGGCGCGGGTGGCGCTGGCCTACGATCCGCGCGAGCTGGAGGCGGACGAGGCGCGGCTGTTCGAGCTCAGGGCGATGGCGAGGAAGCACCGGGTCCAGCCCGACGAGCTGGCGGGGCTGCATGAGCGGTTGAGCGGGCAGCTCGAGCGGCTGGAGCAGGGGGAGCAGGGCATCGGCGCGCTGGCGGCGGCGCTGGCGGACGCGCGCAAGGCCTACGACAGGGCGGCGGACGCGCTCACCAGGCGGCGCACGGTCGCGGCCAAGGCGCTGGACAAGGCGGTGGCGGGCGAACTCGCGCCGTTGAAGCTCGACGCGGCGCGGTTCCGGACGGCGGTGGCCGCGACTGCGCCCGACGGCTGGAGCGGTTCGGGCAAGGACCGGGTCGAGTTCGAGATCGCGACCAACCCCGGCGCGCCGTTCGGGGCGTTGACCAAGATCGCGTCCGGGGGCGAGCTGTCGCGCTTCATCCTCGCGCTCAAGGTCGCGCTGGCGGAAAAGGGCGGCGCCGCCACCATGATCTTCGACGAGATCGACCGCGGCGTCGGCGGCGCGGTGGCGTCGGCGATCGGCGAGCGGCTGGCGCGGCTGGCGGAGACGACCCAGCTGCTGGTGGTGACGCACAGCCCGCAGGTCGCGGCGCGCGGCGCCCGGCACTTCCTGATCGCCAAGTCGAGTCAGGGCACCGTGACGCGCACGGGCGTCCGCGCGCTGGCGGAAGGCGAACGGCGCGAGGAGATCGCGCGGATGCTGTCGGGCGCGACCGTCACCGACGAGGCGCGCGCGCAGGCCGGGCGCTTGTTGGAGACCGCCTGATCCGCCACACCCGCCCGAAGAACGGGGGGAGCGTAGGCGTGGTGGGAAACGAGGCGCGGGCGGGCGACCGCGTGGTCACGCTGGACGCGATCCGGGGCGTGGCGGTGATGGGCATCCTGCTCGCCAACCTGCCCGGCTTCGCGCTGCCGGCCGCCGCCTACGCCTCGCCACTGCCCTGGGGCGGAATGGAGTGGGGCGACCGGGCGGCTTGGGCGCTGACCTACGTCCTTGTCGAGGGCAAGATGCGCGGGCTGTTCTCGTTCCTGTTCGGCGCGTCGGCGCTGCTGGTGATCGAGCGCGCGCGGGCGGCGGGCGACGACGAGGCGGGCGTGCATTTCTCACGCATGACGTGGCTGTTCGTGTTCGGGATCGCGCATCTGTACCTGGTCTGGTCGGGCGACATCCTTCACCATTACGCGTTGATCGGCGCGGTCGCGTTCCTGTTCCGGGACATGTCCACCCGCGCGCTCGTGATCGCGGGGGCGTGCCTGGTCGGCGTGCAGGTGCTGCTGTTCGCGGGCGTGACGGTCGCGGCGTTCACCCTTCCGGGAGGTGGGGACGCCGAGCCGTTCGGCGCGGGCGACCGCGGCGCGATGCTGGCGGAGGTGCTCGCCTTTCGTGGCGGCTGGCTCGACAACGTCGCCTATAACGTCGCGGAGGACGCCTACACGCCGATCGGACTGTTCGTGGCGGCCGGGTTCGAGACGCTGGGCTATATGCTGTGGGGCATGGCCGGTCTCCGGTCGGGGATGCTGACGGGGGCCTGGCCGCGCTCGCGGTACGTCCGGTGGGCCGCCTGGACGCTGCCGATCGGCTGGGCGGCGTACGCGACGCTGGCCTGGATGGTGATCGCGCACGGGTTCGACGGGCGCTATGTGGCGATCGCTTCGTTCGGTGGATCGACGCCGCTTCGGCCCGTGCTGATCGTCGGTTATATCTGCATCGTCACCCTGACGCTCGGGCCCGGTGGATGGCTGTCCGATCGGATCGCGGCGGTCGGGCGCGCGGCCTTCACCAACTATCTCGGCACAAGCGTGCTGATGACGTTCGTGTTTCACGGTTGGGGGCTGGGGCAGTTCGGGCGGATCGGGCGCGCGGAGATGTACTGGCTTGCGCCGCTCGCGTGGGGGCTGATGCTGCTGTGGTCGAAGCCGTGGCTGGACAGGTACCGCCACGGTCCGCTCGAATGGATATGGCGGAGCCTGGCGCGGCTGGAGTGGCAGCCGCTACGGCGTCAGCGCTGACCGAAGGTCGCCGGCGTCCGGCGCCCGAAGCCGCCCGGGGCGGGACGACGTTCGGCGAGCGGGTTGGCCTCGCGGTCGAGCAGCGCCAGCGTTTCGCCGAACAACGGGCGCAACCTGACGACGTGCTGGAGCGCGTCGTCGGGGGTGTCGCGCGTTTCCACGCAGTCGCGCGCGATCGTCTCGATCGCCTCCGACAACGCGGCAAGCGGTTCCGCGCCGAACTGGCGGGCTTCGCCTTTCAGCGTGTGGGCGGGGATGACCATGGACGCGGCCGACCGCGCGCGCATCGCCGCCTCGATCGCGGCGACCGATTTTACGCCGTCCTCGCGGAAATAACCCAGGATGCGGACGAACCCGGCGCCGAGTTCGGCGCGCGCCTTGGCGTAGGCGGTCCAATCGACCAGCGTGCTTCCCTCGAACGACACCAGCATCTCCCGTCCGCCGGCTCCGGATTGCCGAGCGGTCCCTGAC
>CAXTFF010000249.1:0-3282 GCA_964243325.1 uncultured Sphingomonas sp. | reverse complement strand
ACATTTCCTTGGTCAAGGTCGTGCCCTTGCGGAGCGAGAGCAGCTCCAGCATCGCGTATTCCTTGCCGGTCAGGTGGACGCGCGAACCGTCGACCTCCACCGTCTTGGCGTCGAGATTGACCGCGAGCTTGCCCGTGCGGATCACCGACTGCGAATGGCCCTTGGACCGGCGCACGACCGCCTGGATGCGCGCGACCAGCTCCTCGCGGTGGAACGGCTTGGTGACGTAGTCGTCCGCGCCGAAGCCGAAGGAGCGGACCTTGGAGTCCATCTCGTTGACGCCCGACAGGATCAGCACCGGCGTCGAGACGCGGGCGACCCGCAGCTTCTTCAAGACGTCGTAGCCGTGCATGTCGGGCAGGTTCAGGTCGAGCAGGATGATGTCGTAGTCATACAGCTTGCCCAGGTCCAACCCCTCCTCGCCCAGGTCGGTGGTGTAGATGTTGAAGCCTTCGGTCGTCAGCATGAGCTCGATGGCCTTGGCGGTCGTCGGCTCGTCTTCGATCAACAATACGCGCATCGATCATGTCCCCCCGTTCGCGGCCCGCATCCACCCCGGCCGCGCGGCTTGATTAACCACACGATGTCTGAAGGCAAAAGGTTAATTCGCCGTTAGCGCGCGGGCCGGGTCGTCGGGAAAAAGCGCGTTCAGTCGCGCAGGTGCCGGGCGAGCCAGGCGATCAGCGCCTCCACCCGCGCGGGGCGGAGCGTTCCGGGCGGGGTGAGCAGGTGGAGCGCGGTGGGCGGGGGCGTCCAATCGACCAGGATCGCCTCCAGCGCGGCCGAGGCGAGGTGCGGGCCGACGATGAAGCCGGGCAGCCGCGCGATCCCGAGTCCCGCCAGCAGCGCGGGGACGAGCGCGTCGCCGCTGTTGGCCAGAAGCGGACCGACGGGCTGGATCACCACCTCTTCATCGTCCGGCCCACGCAGCCGCCACGGACCGGGCACGTTGCTGTACCCGAAGATGCGGTGCCGGCCGAGCTCGGCGGCGTGCGCCGGGCGGCCGTGCCGCGCGAGATAGAGCGGCGAGGCGACGATGTGGAAGGGAACCGCGCAAAGCCGCCTGATGCGCAGCGAACTGTCGGGCGGCTCGCCGATCCTGAGCGCCAGGTCGAACCCGCCCGCGACGATGTCGGTGCGCGCGTCGGACAGGTGCAGGTCGATCTCGACCTGCGGGTGCGCGTCGAGGAACCCGGCGATCACCGGCGCGACCGCGGCCAGGCCGAAGCTCATGGGCGCCGCGACGCGGATGCGGCCCGCGGGCGAGGCGGCCCCGTCGCGCGCGGCCTCCTCGGCGGCCTCCGCCTCGGCCAGCATGGCGCGGGCGCGCTCGGCCAGCGGACCCGCGGCGTCGGCCAACGACAGGCGGCGTGAGGTGCGGTGGAACAGCGACTGGCCGAGCCGCGCCTCGAGCCGCGCGATCGCCTTGGACACGGTCGCCTTGGACAGGCCCAGCGTCATCGCCGCGCCGCTGAAGGAGCGCTGTTCGGCGACGGCCGCGAAGATCGCCCAGGCCTCGAGATCGGGCAGCTTGTTCACGGCCATACTCCCTCCGGAGCCGCTTAGCTTTGGCAACGATCGGTTTCCAGCGTTTCCATTCACGCGTCGGTGCGAGCGCCTATCTGGAGGAGGAACAACAGGAGGCCCCTCCCATGCCCGACACCGCCGCCATCATCGACCGCCGCCCCTTCGCGACGCTCGGCCACGCCGACCACGGCTGGCTCGACGCGCGGCACCATTTCTCGTTCGCGGGCTATCACGATCCCGCCCGGATGGGCTGGGGCGCGATCCGCGTGTGGAACGACGACGTGATCGCCGCCAAGTCGGGCTTCCCGGCGCACCCGCACCGGGACATGGAGATCGTCACCTACGTCAGGACCGGGGCGATCAGCCACAAGGACTCGATGGGCAACGAGGGCCGCACCGAGGCGGGCGACGTCCAGGTCATGAGCGCCGGGTCGGGGGTGCGCCACGCCGAATATAATCTGGAGGACGAGGCGACGACGATCTTCCAGATCTGGATCGAACCGCGCGAGCGCGGCGGGAGCCCGAGCTGGGGCGCGCGGCCCTTTCCCAAGGGCGACCGGTCGGGCCGCTTCGCGGTGCTGGCGAGCGGCTTTCCCGACGACGCGGACGCGCTGCCGATCCGGGCGGACGCGCGGGTCATGGGCGCGACGCTCCGGGCGGGCGATCGTGTCGACCATGCGGTCGGCGCGGGCCGGCACGCCTATCTGGTGCCCGCCACGGGTCGGCTGCTGATCGACGGCGAGGCCGTCGACGCGCGCGACGGCGTGGCGCTGCCGGACGGGCGCACGGTGACGATCGAGGCGTTGGAGGACGCGGAGATCGTGCTCGTCGACTCGGATTGACGGACATGTGCGCCGACCCCCCTCCCGTCATCCCGGCGAAGGCCGGGATCGCGTGGTCGGGACGGCGCGCTCTACGGAAGGAGATCCCAGCCTCCGCTGGGATGACGAAAGGAAGAACGATGACCAAGGTTCTGGTGCTGTATTACTCGTCCTACGGGCATATCGAGCAGATGGCCGACGCGGTCGCCCAAGGCGCGCGCGGGGCCGGCGCGGAGGTGGACATCCGCCGCGTCGCCGAGACCGCGCCGCCCGAGGTGGTCGCGCAGGCGCACTTCAAGACGGACACGACGCATCCGGTGATCGAAGGACCCGACGCGCTACGGGCCTACGACGCGATCATCGTCGGCACGCCCACGCGCTACGGCCGGATGACGAGCCAGATGGCGACGTTCTGGGACACCACGGGCGGGCTGTGGGCGACGGGCGCGCTGAACGGCAAGGTCGGCGGCGCGTTCACCTCGACCGCCAGCCAGCATGGCGGGCAGGAGACGACCTTGTTCTCCATCATCACCAACCTGCTGCATATGGGCATGACGATCGTCGGGCTGGACTACGGGTTCCAGGGACAGCTGGGCGTCGACGAGGTCGCGGGCGGATCGCCCTACGGCGCGACGACGATCGCGGGCGGCAAGGGCGAGCGCCCGCCGAGCGCGACCGACCTGGACGGGGCGCGATACCAGGGGCGCAGGATCGCGGAGGTCGCGGCCAAGCTGTTCGGTTGAGCCCGTCCTCCCCTGGAAGGGGAGGTGGCGCGCCGCAGGCGTGACGGAGGGGTAGCTCTCGACGCGCGCCGGCCCGGCCGTGTCGAGAGCTACCCCTCCACCATTCGCGTGAAGAACGCAAACGGTCCCCCCCCCCTTCCAGGGGAGGAGCAGCGCCGGCGCCGCTCCTTGGCCTTCGGCTCGACGGCCGC
>CAXTFF010000248.1:0-3291 GCA_964243325.1 uncultured Sphingomonas sp. | reverse complement strand
ACGGCTGGATCGGCGGCGCGCAGAACCACCAGCCCGACACCGAAGGCGATTGGGGCGCCCGCAAGGCCGCCGCGATGCAGGCCTATTTCGAATGGATGCCGATCCGCGATCCCAAACCCGGCCGGCCGTGGGAAGCGATCAACCGCAGCTTTGACTTCGGCGACCTCGCCACGCTGGCGATGGTCGAGACGCGCCTCCTCGCCCGCTCCCGCCAAGTCGCCGCCAAGGGCGAGACGCCCGAGCCGAGCGAATACGCCGCGCTCCTCGCCGAACGCGCCCGGCCCGAACGCGAGCTGCTCGGAGCGGGCCAGCAACGCTGGCTCGCCACCACGCTCCGCCGCTCCAAGCGCCAGGGCAAGCCGTGGCAGGTGCTCGGCAACCAGGTCGTCATGGCCCGCGTCGCCGGCCCCGACCTCGAACGGCAGATGGGCCCGGACCGCTACCGCGCCTTCGTCGCCAAGCTCCCGCCCGCCTACGCTCAGCGCATCCCGGCCGCCGTCGCGGGCTACAAGGCGGGCATCCCGTTCAACATGGACAGCTGGGACGGCTACCCGCCCGCCCGCGAGCGACTGTACGCAGGCTTCCGGCGCGCGGGCGTCACCCCGATCGTGCTGTCGGGCGACAGCCACGCCGCCTGGGCCAACGACCTGCGCGACGCGTCGGGAACGCTCGTCGCCGCCGAGTTCGGCACCACCGCGATCACCAGCCCGTCCTACGGCGACCTGATCCCCGGCATCGGCCCGATGATCGCCGACGCCAACCCGGAGGTCGCGTTCTGCGACCAGAAGGGCAAAGGCTTCCTGCTCCTGACGCTCACCCCGGCGGAGGCCGTCGCCGACTTCCGCGCGGTGTCGACCATCACCGCCAAGCCGTTCGCCACCGCCACCGTCGCGCGCTACGCCAGCCGCCCCGGCCAGCCGCTCGAGCGCATGGCCTAGGCGGCGGCCGACCTCAGCGCATCCACCTCGCGGTCGATCAACGCCCTGAGCGCCCCCGCCAGCGCGGGCACGTCCAGCGCCGGCCGGATCAGCCGGTGGTGGAGCAGCCCGATCGACAGCGTCATGATCGTGTCCGCCAGCACCCCGCGCCGCGTCGCGGCCTCCTCTCCCGGCGCCAGGATCGCCAGCGCCGCGAGCAGATTCGAACGGTACTTGTCCTGCAACCCCACGAAGATCGCCGCGACCCGTTCGTTGCGCGACGCCTCCGCCACGATCTCGGCGAACATGCGGTCGCCGTCGCGGTCGTCGTCCGGATCGACGAAATGCCGCAGCCACGCGCGCACCGCGCCCGAGTCGCCCTCCCGGAGCGCCGCATCCAGCGTCCCGACATCCATGAACCGCCCGCAATCCTCCTCCACCAGAGCCGCGACGATCTCTTCCTTGGACGAGAAATCGCGGTAGATCTGCCCCACCGCGATCCCGGACTGCTTGGCGATCTGGGCGATGCCGGTGGCGTGGAAACCGTTCTGGACGAACAACATGCGCGCGGTGTCGATCAGCTTGCGCCGCCGGAGGTCGGCCCGGCTCGACCGGTCGCCGCAGCATCCGCCCGTCAAGTTCATCGCGAATCCCAACTCATGTGGTTGACGGCGCTCCATCGTTCGCAGTAGCAGCAATTGTGAGTGATCGCTCACTCACACGAACTGGCTATCGGAAGCGGGCATGACATTCAAGCGATACGGTCGGATCTCCGGCGCCGCCGCGCTCCTGCTGACGCTCGCCGCCTGCGGGCGCGGCGACGCGGACGCGCAGGCCAAGGGGGCGCCGGGCCCCATGCCCGTCGGCTTCGTGACGTTGCGCGAGGAGCCGGTGACGCTCACCGTCGAGCTCCCCGGCCGCACCGCCGCGTTCGAGACGTCGGAGGTCCGCCCGCAGGTGAACGGCCTCGTCCGCGCGCGCCTGTTCACCGAAGGCGACTTCGTCGCCCAGGGCCAGGCGCTCTACCGCATCGACCCCGCCCCGTATGAAGCGCAGGTCGCCAGCGCCCGCGCCGCGCTCAGCCGCGCGCGCGCCGGCATCGCCTCCAACGCGGCGCTTGCCAGGCGCTACGGCGAGCTCGTCAAGATCAACGCCATCTCGCGCCAGGAATACGAGAACGCGCTCACCGCCTCGAACCAGGCCGGGGCCGACGTCGCCGCCCAGTCCGCCGCGCTCCGCTCGGCGCAGATCGACCTCGCTCGCACCACGATCACCGCGCCCATCTCCGGCCGGATCGGGCGGTCGGTCTTCACCACGGGCGCGCTCGTCAGCGCCGCGCAGGCGGAGCCGCTGGCCACCATCCAGCGGCTCGATCCCGTCTATGTCGACATCCAGCAACCCAGCGCCGACCTTCTCCGCCTGCGCGAGCAGATCGTCGCGGGCGGCCTGACGCGCGGCGGCGCGGGCGGCGCGCGCGTCCGGCTGCGGCTGGAGACGGGCACGGTCTATCCGCGCGAGGGCACGCTGCGCTTCGCCGACGTGACGGTCGACCCGACCACCGGCTCCCAGACGATCCGCGCGCTGTTCGGCAACCCGAACGGCCTGCTGCTGCCCGGCATGTTCGTCCGCGCCGAGCTGGTGGAGGGCGTCCAGGGCAGCGCCATCTTGGTGCCCCAGCGCGCGGTCACCCGCAACGAGCGCGGCCAGCCCACCGTCATGGTGGTCGGCCGCGGCGACACCGCCGAGCTGCGTCCCGTCCAGACCAGCCGCACGGTGGGCGAGAACTGGCTCGTCACCGGCGGCGTGCGCCCGGGCGACCGCGTGATCGTGGAGGGCGCGATGATGCTGCGCCCCGGCATGCCCGTCCGCCCCCGGCCCTGGACCGACCGGCCCGCCGCCCGCTCCGCCGCCGCCGTCGGTCAGGCCAAGTAGGCCATGGCCCGCTATTTCATCGACCGCCCGATCTTCGCCTGGGTGCTGGCGATCATCCTGATGCTCGGCGGCGCGCTGGCGATCCGTTCGCTGCCGATCGCGCAGTTCCCCGCCATCGCCCCGCCCGCCGTCGCGATCACCGCCACCTATCCGGGCGCCGACGCCGAGACGCTGGCGACCACCACCACGCAGATCATCGAGCAGCAGCTGAAGGGCATCGACAACCTCCGCTATTTCTCGTCGTCGTCGAGCTCGTCGGGGCAGGTGACGATCACCGTCACCTTCGAACAGGGCACCGATCCCGACATCGCCCAGGTGCAGGTACAGAACAAGCTGCAGGCCGCCACCCCGCTCCTGCCGCAGGAAGTGCAGCAGCAGGGAATCCAGGTCACCAAGGCGTCGGCCAACTTCCTCGTCATCGTCGGGCTCTATTCGGCCGACG
>CAXTFF010000247.1:0-3312 GCA_964243325.1 uncultured Sphingomonas sp. | reverse complement strand
GGTCCTGTCCGGGGCCGAGATCGTCAGGGCGCTCGAGCGGTTAGGCTTCGCGCAAGTGCCGCAACGCGGCAGCCACCTCGTCATGCAACGAGGCGGGCAGGGACTGCGTCGTCCCGCTACATCGCGAGGTGAAGCGCGGCACGCTGGGCGGGATCGTGCGTCAGGCAGGCGTCACGCCGGAAGAGTTCATCGCCGCTCTGTCCAACTGATTGCCATTCCCCCTCCGACCCGGCACCCTCCCGCCCATGTTGACCCTCCTCGCCCTCCTCGCCGCGCAGGTTGCGGCGCCCGCCCAGACCCCGCCCGCCAACGCCAGCACCGCGCCCGCCGCGACGCCGGCCAAGTGGCCGACGCGCGAGGGTGATCACGTCGTCCGGAACTTCCGCTTCCGCTCGGGCGAGACGCTGCCCGAGCTGCGGCTCCACTACACCACGCTCGGCACCCCGCGGCGGAACGCGGCGGGCGAGATCGACAACGCCGTGATGGTGCTCCACGGCACGGGCGGCACCGGCGGGCAGTTCCTGCAGCCCCAGTTCGCCGACGAGCTGTACGGCCCCGGCCAGCCGCTCGACATCCGCCGCTACTGGATCATCCTCCCCGACAATGTCGGGCACGGGAAATCGTCCAAGCCGTCCGACGGCCTGCGGATGCGCTTTCCCAAATACGACTATGCCGACATGGTCGACGCGCAGCACCGGCTGCTCACCGAAGGTCTCGGCATCAAGCGGACGCGGCTCATCATGGGCACATCGATGGGCTGCATGCACGGCCTCGTCTGGGGTCAGACCCATCCGGAGTTCGCGCGCGCGCTGATGCCGATGGGGTGCCTGCCGATCGAGATCGCCGGGCTGAACCGCATGTGGCGCCAGCTCGCGATCGACGGGATCAAGGCCGATCCCACTTGGGACGATGGGAACTACACCGCCCAGCCGACGGCGGGCGTGCGGACCGCGGCGTCGCTGCTGTTCGTGGCGGGCGGTGCGCCGTTGCACCTGCAACGCGAGTTTCCCGCCCGCGACGCCGCGGCCGCCTACGCTCGCGAGCGCGTCGCGCGCCAGATCGCCGGGATCGACGCCAACGACCTGATCTATCAACTGGACTCCTCGCGCAGCTACGATCCCTGGTCCCGGCTGGAGGCGATCACCGCGCCCGTGACCTGGATCAACTCGGCCGACGACTTCATCAACCCGCGCCTGCTCGACCATCCCGCCCGGGCCGCCCGGCGCATGAAGGACGCGCGCTTCCGCCTGGTGCCCGAGACCGCCGACACGCGCGGCCACGGCACGCACACGTGGGCCCGGTTCTGGAAGGCCGACCTCGCGGACCTGCTCGCGCGGACGGAAGCGCCGCGCTGATCCGTCCGACCGACCGGCTCCACGTCGTCACCGGCGGACCCGGATCGGGCAAGACGACGCTCGTCGACGCGCTCGCGGCCACGGGCGTGGCGATCGTTCCCGAGATCGGCCGCGCGGTCGTGCGCGAGGAGCTCGCGGCGGGCGGCGACGCGCTTCCCTGGGGCGACGAGCGCGCGTTCGCCGAGAAGATGTGGCCGCGCGAGGTCGCCGCGCATGCGGATGCGTTGGCGCTCGGCGAGACGGTCGTGCTCGACCGCGGCGTCCCCGACGTGGTCGGCTTCCTGCGCGCGTCGGGCCTGCCGGTCTCCGACCGGATCGACGCGGCCGCGCGGGCGCACCGCTACAACGCGCGCGTGTTCCTCGCCCCGTTCTGGGCGGAGATCTACGTCCACGATCCCGAACGCCGCCAATCGCCCGACCTCGCGCGCGCGGCGGAAGCCGCGATGCGCGACACCTACGCGGGCTACGGCTACCGCCTGATCGAACTGCCGCGCGTGCCGGTCGGGGAGCGCGTCGCGTTCGTGCTTGCCGAGCTGGCGGGCTGACGCGGGAAAGCGCTATCCCGCGCACGCCGTCCGGTGCATGTCGTCGCGATGCTCGCCATCGCGCTCCTCGCACTCCAGGCCGCGTCCGCAACGTCCGTCGACCCGCGCCTCGCCGCGCGGATCGAACGCGTGCTCGCCCGGAACCCGGTCGTCGATGGACATAACGATCTCGCCTGGGAATTGCGGGAGAAGCATGGCGGCCGCGTGGAGGCGGTCGACCTGGCGCTCAGTACGAGCGCGCTCGGCCATCCGCTCCAGACCGACCTGCCCCGACTTCGAAAGGGCGGCGTGGGCGGTCAGTTCTGGTCGGTGTGGATCCCCGCCACGGTCACCGGCCCGCGCGCGGTGGAGATGACGCTGGAGCAGATCGACGTCGTCCGCCGCATGGTCGCCGCCAACCCCCGCGCGCTCGAGCTCGCCGTCAGCGCCGCCGACGTGCGCCGCATCGCGCGGGCCGGGCGGGTCGCGTCGCTGATCGGGGTGGAGGGCGGCCACCAGATCGACGGCCGCCTGTCCGTGCTGCGCCAGTACCGCGCGCTGGGTGTCGGCTACATGACGCTGACGCACGGGCGCAGCCTCGCCTGGGCGGACAGCTCGACCGACGCGGTCGTGTCGGGCGGGCTGTCCGCCTTCGGCGTCCAAGTCGTGGCGGAGATGAACCGCATCGGCATGATCGTCGACGTGTCGCACGTCTCGGACGGAACGATGCGCGCGGTGCTCGGCGTCGCGCGTGCGCCCGTGATCGCCTCGCACTCGAACGCGCGGGCGTTGGCGGGTGCGTCGCGCAACATACCCGACGAGCTGCTTCGCCTTATCGGCGCGAAGGGCGGCGTGGTGATGGCCAACACCTATCCCGGGTTCCTGTCGGACGCCTGGCGCTCCTGGAACACCGCCCGCACCGCTGAGGCGGAGAGGCTGGGCGTGCCATCCGACCTGTTCGGCGCCAACACGCCCGCCTCGCTCCTCGCCTGGAACCGAGCACACCCGGAGCCGCGCGTCACGGCGGCGACGGTCGCCGACCATGTCGAGCACATCGCCCGGGTTGCGGGTCGCGACGCGGTCGGGCTCGGCGGCGATTACGACGGCATCGGCGGTCATGGCCCCGAGGGCATGAAGGGTGTCGACGGCTATCCGCTGCTTCTGGCCGAGCTGGCGCGACGCGGCTGGAGCGACGCCGATCTCGGCAAGCTGACGAGCGGCAACACCTTGCGCGTGATGGAGGCGGTCGAGCGGGTCGCGGCTGCTTCACGTGGAACACTGCCGACCGACGCGACGGACCCGCTCAGCCGACCCTAAAAGCCGCTCAGGAAGCTCGCGACGTTGTGGCCGAGCGCGTCGACCGCGTAGCCGCCCTCCATGACGATCGCGGTCGGCCAGCCGCACCCGGCGATGTCGCGCGCCAGCACGGCATA
>CAXTFF010000246.1:1040-3318 GCA_964243325.1 uncultured Sphingomonas sp. | reverse complement strand
GACCGACATCGGCACGGGCAGCTACACGATCATCGCGCAGACCGCGGCGGAGATGATGGGCGTCGGACTCGACAAGGTCGTCGTGACGCTCGGAGACTCCGACTTCCCGCAATCGGCGGGGTCGGGCGGCCAGTGGGGCGGCAACAACTCGACGGCCGGGGTTTACGCCGCGTGCGTCAAGCTGCGCGAAGCGGTCGCCAAGAAGCTCGGCTACACCGCCGCCGGCGTCCAGTTCGCCGACGGCCGGGTGGTCTCGGGTAATCGCAGCGCCGCACTCGCCGATGCCGCGCGCGACGGGCCGCTGTCGGCGGAAGACTTCATCGAATACGGCAAGGGGTTCAGCGAACAGGCGCAGCAATCGACGTTCGCAGGCCACTTCGTCGAAGTCGCGGTGGACGCGTACACGGGCGAGACGCGCATCCGACGCATGCTCGCGGTCTGCGCGGCGGGTCGCATCCTCAACCCCAAGGCGGCACGCAGCCAGGTGATCGGCGGCATGGTCATGGGGGCGGGCGCGGCGCTGATGGAGGAATTGGCCGTCGACAAGCGCTTCGGCTTCTTCGTCAATCACGACATGGCCGGCTATGAAGTGCCCGTCCACGCCGACATTCCGCATCAGGACGTGATCTTTCTCGATGAGGTCGATCCCATGTCCTCGCCGATGAAGGCCAAGGGCGTCGGCGAACTCGGCATCTGCGGCGTCGGCGCGGCGGTCGCCAACGCGATCTACAACGCCACGGGCGTGCGTGTGCGGGAGTATCCGATTACGCTGGACAAGCATCTTGCGGGACTGGCTCCGCCGTCGCCGAGGTCTCGGGCGCGCAGGTCGGCGGCGTGACGGCTCCGTAGAACGAGGATAGGCCGGCCTGCACCGCGCGGCACGCGTTCGTCCGTGCGCTGGTCGGGCCGGCCGCGGTCCCCGTCGCCGATCGACCGGTACGCCCGCCTCGCTCCGGTTACTGGTGACCGCGCGCTTCGGAACGGCTTGCCGATCGGTTCAACTCGGGTCGGGGAGGAACCGCGTCGATGCGGCACGCAGGTCTTGCGGACGGTCGATGTCCAGGACGCTGGCGGGATCGTCGGTCGCGATCGTCACCACGCCGTGCACGCCGCCCAGGAACGCGCGTGCGCCCTGATCGCCGACGAGCGCGGACGCGTTCCCGAACAGCCTGCGCGCGAACGCGACCGGATGCGCCGGCGCGCCGCGGAAGCGTGTCTCGACCGCCGGTGCGCCACCCCTCAGGAGCGACAGCGCCTCACCGGCCAGCCCTGGCGGCACCGCGGGCATGTCGCCAAGGAAGACGACGCAGCCGGCGGTGTCGGCCGGCAGCGCCCGCAGCCCGATCCGGAGCGACGCGGATAGGCCCGTCGCCCAATCGGCGCACGTCAGCCACCGCAGGCGCGGCTCGCGCGTCGGCAATACGGCGGCGACGGCGGCGGCGCGACAACCCAGGACGACGGTGACGCTCTCGACCGGCGCGGCGAGTGCGACGTCCACGGCGGCAGCGATCATCGGCCGGCCCCGCCAGTCGGCCAGCATCTTGTCGCCGCCGAAGCGGCTCCCCGCACCAGCGGCGAGGACGAGCGCATGGTAGCACCCGCGCGGCTGGCGCGGCGGCGCCTCGCGGCTAGAAGGAGGCATGGCAAGCGTGAGCATCGTAACCGGCCCGATCCGGACGGGAAAGACGACCCGGCTCGCGCGCTGGGCGGAAGCTCGCGGCAACGTCACAGGGGTGCTTTCCCCCGACGGGCCGGATGGACGCATCTTCGTCGACCTCGCGACGGGCGAGAGCATCGCGATGGAAAACCCCGATCCGGATGAGCCGGTGCAGGCGATCGGCCGCTTCCGGTTCCGGTCCGCCGCGTTCGACTGGGCCAATGCGCGGCTGCTCGCGGCGGCGAATGGGCCGGGCACCGTCATCGTCGACGAGGTCGGCCCGCTCGAACTGGACGGCGGCGGGCTTCGTCAAGGCGTCGCGGCAACGCTCGCGCGGCCTGACGGGCGCACGATCCTGGTCGTGCGCGAGACGCTGGTGGACGACGTGCGCCGTACGTTGGACATTCCTCATGCGGGCATCGAGCCGCTGACCGGTTGAGCGCAGCACGGGCACAGATCGAACGGCGCGCCGTACAGGGCCGACAAAGCCGGTGCGGACAGCGCTTCGCCCGGAGTGCCGACGCGGATCGCCGCCCCGACCGAGATGACGAAGTCCGCGCGGCGCGCAAGGTCCAGATGATGCGTCGACGCGACGACCACACGCCCCTCCCCCGCCAACTG
>CAXTFF010000246.1:0-1030 GCA_964243325.1 uncultured Sphingomonas sp. | reverse complement strand
CGCGCTCGACGGCAGCGGCGTGCGGAGGGTCGAGCATCGCGGTGGGCTCGTCGAGCAGACAGACGCGCGCGTCCTGAACGACAAGCCTGGCGACGAGCGCCAGCTGCTGCTGACCGCTGGAAAGACGGTCTAACGGGCGCCGCGCCAGATTACCGATCCCGAGCGCACCGAGCGCCGCCCGCGCCGCGGCATAATCGGCCGCCGCGAGCATGGACGACCAGCCGCGGCGCGACGCGCGGCCGAGCGCGACCACATGTTCGGTCGGCAGGCCGACGACGAGCGCGCCCGGCGGCGGCAGGTAGGCGGTGCCCGACGGCCCGTCGATCTCGCCCGCGACCGGCGGGAGCAGCCCCGCGAGTGTTTTGAGCAGCGTCGTCTTGCCGCCCCCGTTCGGGCCTACCATCGCCACAAAGCTGCCCGGCGGCGCGTCGAAGCTTATCGGACCGGCGCGAAACGCATCGCGGCCGACGATCAGATCCCGGGCGGCGAGACTGGTCACGAAACCCGGCGCGTGTTGAGGACGAACAATATCAGGAACAACGGCGCCCCGATCGCGGCGGCGAGCAGTCCGACGGGGATCTCCGCCGCGCCGAAGGCCAGGCTCGCCCGGTCTATGGCGAGCGCGAACAATCCTCCCAATAGAATGCTGGCGGGCAGCAGCCGGTTGGCCTGCGATCCGACCAGCAGCCGCGCGGCATGGGGCGCGAGCAGCCCGATCCATCCGACGACGCCCCCGATCGACACCGCCGCCGCGGTCGCCAGCGTCGCCGCCGCCACCGCGGTCCAGCGCAGCGTGGGCGCGGACAGCCCGAGCGATCGCGCCTGATCGTCACCGAGGGAGAGGATATCCAGCCGGAAACCGAGCCAGAGCAGAACCGCAAGGCCGAGCATGGCGGGGCCGGCGGCGAGAACCGCTTCGGGAAAGGTCGCGCGAGAAAAGGAGCCCAGCAGCCAATAGGTGAGCGCGGGCAGTTGCGAATAGGGTTCGGCGACGAACAGCATCAGCGCCAGTCCCGCCGAGGCCAGTGCC
>CAXTFF010000245.1:0-3326 GCA_964243325.1 uncultured Sphingomonas sp. | reverse complement strand
GCTGGATCGTCGTCAATCTCGGCTGGACGCCCATCGCGCCCTTCGACGAGAGCTTCGTGGTGCTCGCCATGATCGCGTCGGTGGAGGCGATCTTCCTGTCGACCTTCGTGCTGATCAGCCAGAACCGCATGGCCGCGCTCGCCGACCGGCGCGCCGACCTCGACCTCCACATCAACCTCCTGACCGAGCACGAGCTGTCCAAGCTCGCCGGGCTGATCGCGCGGATCGCCGAGAAGCTCGACATCCCCGCGCACTCCCCCGACATGGACGAGATCGCGGAGAATGTCAGCCCGGAGGTCGTGCTCGACGCGCTGGAGAAGCGCGCGGAGAAGGCGTGACCGCTCACTCGGCGGCCGTCGCCTGGACGGCGGCGCGCGGCGCGTAGCGATCGATCGCCCAGCCGCAGAAATCCGCGAACTGCTGCGGATCGCGCGCGGGGCTGGTGTGGTGCGGCTCGACGCCTAGATGCTCGGGCGTGAAGCAGAAGGTCAGCGTCACGTCGAACCCGGCGATCGCGTCCATCTGGCGGTCGAACCAGTCGGTCGCGTTCGGGCGGAAGCTGTCGGCCCAGCTGAGCCCCGTCCGAAGCTTCCTCGTCCCCAGCCGCTTCATCCACTCCACCGCGCTGTCGAGCCTGGGGTCCTCATGGTGGAACCACTGCATCAGCCCCATCTCGCCCGCCACCTTGGCATATTCGTCGAGCGAGGGTTTCGGCGTTCCGTCGGCCCGGATCAGCCCCATGTAGAAATGCCGGTAATAGCTCGACCCCTCCGCCTCGCGGTGCCGCGTGGTCGCGCCCCACTCCATCGGCAGGTCGAACAGCGAATACCAGAACACCTGCGGGACCCGGCCGATCAGCAGCTCGGCGGTCTTCCGCACCCCGAACACCTGCACCTCCTCCGCGCCGAACGAACCGACGCCGACCTCCGTCACCCAGATCGGCTTGTCCGTCACCGCCTCGATCTCGGCGATCTTGGCGGGCCATTCGTGGATCGACCACAGGTTCCAGTCGAGCGGGAAGCCGTGCACCGCGATCACGTCGACCGCGTCCATCATCCCGTGCCCGGCCATGCGCCGGACCCAGGACTCGTCGATCGGCGACATGCCCCCCAGCACGCGCGCCACGCCCGGGTTGGCGGCGCGGATCGCCGCGCCCGCGCGCTTCACCGTGTCGGCAAAGATCGACCAGTCGGGGTCGAGCGCCGGGTCCCAATGCGACTTGTTGTTGGGTTCGTTCCAGATCATCGCCGCTTCGATCAACGCTTCGCTCCCGCCGGATAGGCCGCCATCGGCCCCCATTCGCCGTAGGGCACGGGCGCGACGCGGCAAAGATACACGTCGTTCTCCGGCCGCGCCTCGACCGTGAAGCCCGACGCGCGCAGCATCGCCTCCGAACAGGCCCGGTTGGGCGCCCACCAGTTCGTCCAGTCGCCCGAGAAGCGCCGCTCGATGAAGTGCATCTTCGGATAGGCGGGGTCGTCGAAATAGCGCGGCGGCGTGAACGTCTCCGGCTCGTAGAAGGGATGGTCCTCCGGCACCTCCGCCTGCTCGTTCGACCCCTGCTGCATCGTCTGGAACAGCATGAGGTCGCCCGCGACATGCTCGCGGATCAGGTCGAGCGCGAGCAGCGGGTGGCGCAGGTGATAGAGCACGCCCATGAACACCACGAGGTCGAACTTCTCGCCCAGCGCGCCGACATCGTACACGTCCAGCCTGGCGAACTCGACGCCCTCGAAGCCCAGCTCGCGCGTCACCAGCCGCGCCTGCGCCAGATACCGCTCGTCCGCGTCGATCCCCAGCACCCGCGCCGCGCCCCGCCGCTTCATCTCGACCGAATAGAAGCCCGCGTTGCACCCGACATCGAGCACCGACTTGCCGGAAAGGTCGGCGGGCAGCGCGCCTGCGAAGCGATCATATTTGAACCGGGGATAGTCGCCCAGGAAATGGTCGGGCGCGGTCGACACGCCGCCGGGCAGCTCGATATTATGGAACCAGGGGGACAATTCCTCCACCCTGTCGCGCAACGTCGTCGCCATTCAGCAGCCACCCTTCGTTTCCCGTCACCCCGGACCCGATCCGGGGTCCCGCTACCCTGCCGCCGCTTGAGAGAAGAAGCGGGACCCCGGGTCAAGGGGCTCCGGCGAACAATTGCCTTGCCGGGAACCCGAGCCCGGGGTGACGGGAAAGGGGCGGGCGGATCAAGCTCCCAGCGGCTCGTTCAGCCGCACCAGCCGTGCCCCCCATCCATGCCACTCCAGCGTCGTCGCTGACGCGGGATCGACGTCGAAACGCCAGAACGCCCCGAGTTCCAGCTCCAGAACGTGGCAAACGGCCGCCCGGATCACGTCCGCGTGGGTCACCAACACGACCGTCCGGCCTTCGCGCTCACGCGCCACCGCCGCCAGATGCGTCACGACCCTTGTTTGCGCCTCCTCCATGCTTTCGCCGCCCGGGGGCCGCGAGGTCGCGCGCTCCTGGTTCCACCTATCCCATGCGGGATCGCCGGCCAGTTCGGCAAAGGACCGCCCCGTCCACGCGCCGAAGTCGATCTCGTTCAGTTGTTCTCTGACGTGAAGTCCCACATCGGCGAAGTCGGCGATGGCGCGCCCCGTCTCGTACGCGCGCTCGACGGGACTCGTCTCCACGGCGACCGGCGCCCGCTCGCGAAGGCGCGCCGCCGCTCGCCGAGCCTGCGCGTATCCCGCCTCGCTGAGCGTCACGTCGGGCTCACGCCCCGACAGCACCCGATCCAGATGCACGTGCGCGCCATGCCGCACCAGGATCAGCGTCGCCGCCAACTGCTCATCCTCCCCTTCGCGTTCCACGCCCCGCGCGTGGCGGCACCGACGCTCGACGGGGGTTGGAGTTCCCGCAGCTTCTACTTACAAGGAACAAAGAAGATGCCGCTCCGTTCCGGGAGCGATACATACGGCAAGGGGGATGCATGACGCGATCGGTGGTGGCCCGCAAGGCCGGCCAGGCACAAGCGGTTGGGGTCGCCGCGTGAGCGAGACGATCCTCGTCACCGGCGGCGCGGGCTTCATCGGCCGCTTCGTCACGACCGAATTGCTGAAGCGCGGCCACGCCGTGCGCGTCCTCGACAGCCTGATCGAGCAGGTACACGGCCATGTCGACGGGTCGAAGATGCTCGACCCGGAGGCGGAGCTGATCCGCGCCGACGTGCGCGACGGCGACGCCGTGGCCCGCGCGCTGGTCGGCGTCGACTCAGTGGTCCACCTCGCCGCCGAGGTCGGGGTCGGCCAGTCGATGTACGAGGTCGAACGCTACACCTCGACCAACGACGTCGGCACCGCCGTGCTGTTCGA
>CAXTFF010000244.1:0-3333 GCA_964243325.1 uncultured Sphingomonas sp. | reverse complement strand
CGCCGACCAGGGTGACGGTGCCGTCCTCGACATAGGGCAGGAAGCCGTCCTGCTGGGCGCGGTTGAAGCGGTGGATCTCGTCCACGAACAGGAGGGTGCGGCGGCCCGCGCGGGCGACCTCGCGGGCCTCGGCGAAGGCCTTTTTCAGGTCGGCCACCCCTGAGAAGACGGCCGAGATGGAGAGGAAGCGGAGACCCACCGCGTCGGCCAGCAGGCGGGCGATCGTGGTCTTGCCGGTGCCGGGCGGGCCCCAGAGGATCACGGAGGACAGGCGGCCCGCGGCGACCATGCGGCCGATCGCGCCCGCCGGGCCGGTCAGGTGCTCCTGTCCGACGACCTCGGCCAGCGCGCGGGGGCGCAGGCGGTCGGCGAGGGGCCCGCCCGGGGCGGGCGCGGCGGGCGGAGGGCCCGGGGGGTCGGGGTCGGCGAAGAGGTCGGCCATGCCGGGATGCTAGGCGGAGTCGGCCGGAACCGGAAGAAGCTGACCTATGCGACAGGTCGGCCCCCTTGACGCGAGCGCATCGAGATATATCTTGATGGTATCATGATACAGTGGAGAGCGGTGATGTGGCACGGGATGGATGGACGCGGCGGCGGATGCGGGCCGGGCGGGAGGCGGGATCGGTGGGAGCGGTTCGCCGGACGCTTCGCGGACCGGTGGGCGGAGGCCGGGCGGGGGGACGGCGGGCGCGGGGAAGGCGGGCGCGGGCGGCCGATGTTCCGGCGCGAGGAGCTGCGGCTGGTGGTGCTCAAGCTGATCGCGGACGAGCCGCGGCACGGATACGACCTGATCCGCGAGATCGAGGCGCTGACCAGGGGGGCCTACGCGCCGAGCCCGGGGGTGATCTATCCGTTGCTGGCGCTGCTGGACGAGATGGACAGGATCGCCGGGCAGCGGTCGGAGGGCGCCAAGAAGCGGTACGCGATCACGGAGGCGGGGCGCGCCGAGCTGGCGGCGAACGCCGAGCCGGTCGCGGCGCTGCTGGCGCGGCTGGCGGCGCTGGGGGCGGAGCGGAGCCGGGACGAGGGGACGCCGATCCGCCGGGCGATGCGGAACCTCGGCGTCGCGCTCCAGCACCGGGTGCGGGGCGGCGAGTCGTCGGAGGACACGATCCACGACATCGCCGCGCTGATCGACGAGGTGGCGCAGCGGATCGAGCGGCTGCGCTGACGCGGTCGGGCGGCTGCGCTAGCGCGGCCGCGCCATGACCTCGAGATAGGCGTCGAGCGCGGCCTGGTTGGCGGTGTCCCAGCGATAGGCGAGCGCGCGCGCATGGCCGGCCGCGCCCATGCCGCGGCGGAGCGCCGGGTCGGCGACCATGCGCGCGATCGCGTCGGCGTACGCGCCGACATCGCGCGGGGGGACGAGGAAGCCGGTCACCCCGTGTTCGATCAGGTCGACCGCGCCGGTCGCGCGCGCGGCGACGACGGGGACGCCCGCGCACATCGCCTCGGTCGTGACGTTGCCGAACGTCTCGGTGACGCTGGGATTGAAGAACATGTCGGTGGAGGCGACGGCGCGGCCGAGATCGTCGCCGCACAGGAAGCCCGCGAACACCGCGGCCGGCACGCGGGCCGCGAACCAGTCGCGCGCGGGGCCGTCGCCGATCACCAGCACGCGGTGGGGGACGCCGCGCGCTTCGAGCTCGCGGACGACGCGCGCGAAGATGCTCAGGCCCTTCTCCTTCACCAGCCGCCCGAGAAAGCCGATCACCGCGTCGGTGTCGGCGATCCCGAGCGCGCGCCGCCAGCGCGGGTCGCGGCGGCCGGGGTCGAAGCGCGCATGGTCGATCCCGCGCGACCAGACGGAGATGGGCGCGGCGACGCCCCAATCGCGCAGGAGACGCTCCATGCTGGGGCCGGGCACGAGCACGCGGTCGCAGCGGTCGTAGAAGCGCTTCATCAGCCATTCGATCAGCGGCGTGACCAGGCCGAGCTTGTAGTACCGGAAATAGGTCTCGAAGCGGGTATGGAACGAGGCCACGGTTCGCACCCCGTTGGCGCGCGCCCAGGACAGCGCGCGGTGGCCGAGCAGGTCGGGGGCGGAGACGTGGACGATGTCGGGCGCGAACGCTTCGAGGTCGCGGCGGACGCGGGCCGGCAGCCCGCGCGCGACGCGGTACTCGCCGCGCCCGAGCGGCATGGGCAGCGCGGGCACGTCCACCAGGTCGCCGGTGGGCGGGAAGGCGGGGGTGCGGGTGGTCGGCGAATAGACGCGCACCGTCACGCCTTTGGCCAGCAGGTGGCCGACGAGCAGGTTCAGCGCCTGGTTCGCGCCGTCGCGGACGTAGTTGTAATTGCCGGAGAAGAGCGCGACGCGCAGCCGGGTTGGATCGGGGTCGGTGGGCTGCATCCCGGGGGCGCATAGCGGGCGGGGGCGGGGGCGGCAAACGGCCGCGACTTCGCCCGACGACGCGATTGCAAGCGGGGCGTCATGCGCGTACTTATGAAGCTGTATGTACAAGGCTGATGATGACGTCCGAGTGGGACGACGCGAAGAACGCCGCGAACATCAAGAAGCATCGTGTGTCGTTCCTTACGGCGCGGCAGGTCTGGCGCGACCCGTTCCATGTCGTGTCATCCGACCGCGTTCAGGATGGGGAGCAGCGGTGGCATGCCTTGGGCATGATCGGTCCGGTGGTCGTCCTCGTCGTCGTGCACACGTATCCCGATCCCGGCGACGATCGACGCATCCGAATCATCAGCGCACGCAAGGCGACCAAGGTCGAGAGGAGAAGTTATGAGCGCCAAGATACTTAGCCCCGAGATGCAGCGCGAAATCGACGAGCTCGCGACCATGCCCGACGAGGAGATCGACCTCAGCGACATTCCCGAGGTGCCCGGGGAAGCGTGGTTGAACGCGCGTCGGCCCGGGCTGTACCGGCCGGTGAAAAAGCCCGTCACGCTCCGCCTGGACGCCGATGTGGTGGCCTGGTTCAAGGAACGCGCGGCGGACGGCGGGTACCAGACGGAGATCAACCGGGTGCTCCGGCGGCATGTGGCCGAGGCGGATACTTGACCCGCGTCTTTCGACGCTTCGTGTGCGGTTTCGGAACGTGGATCGTCGCGGGGGTCACAACCGACCGATTGTGGCACCTTTCATTGCCGTAACGCGGCGGTCAGCGTGGATGCGTGACGAGCATGAGATAGATCACCATCACCAGCACCCCCAGAGTGATCAGGACGAGAACCGCCAGGGGAAGGCAGGCACCCATCTCGTTGTCGTGACGCCAAGCGGCCCACAGGAGCAGGACGACGGCTGCGCCGACATAGCCGACGGGGCCGAATAGCGCTCCAGCAATGGTTATGCTCGCCAAGCCAACCCCTAGCGAA
>CAXTFF010000243.1:0-3340 GCA_964243325.1 uncultured Sphingomonas sp. | reverse complement strand
CCTACCAGATCAAGCGGTACGAGTGGAACCAGGCGACCATGCTCGCCCCGCCCGAGCTGAAGGCCGCCCATCCGCCCGGCAAGTCTCCCGTCATCGAGCATGACGACCGCGTGATCGCCGAGACGGGCGCGATCGCCGAGTATCTCGTCGAGCTCGCCGACGGCCGCCTCGGGCCCCCGCCGCACCGCGACGCCAGCCTGCGCTATCGCTTCTTCCTCCATTACGCCGAAGGCTCGGTGATGCCGCCGCTGCTGCTCAAACTGGTGCTCGGCCGCATACCCCTGCTCGGCAAGCGGGTCGCCAAGCGCATCCAGCCGATGATCGACGTGCACCTCGATTACGTGGAGGCCGAACTCGCCCAGCGCCCCTGGTTCGCTGGCGACGCCATGACCGCCGCCGACATCATGATGAGCTTTCCCCTCGAGGCCGCCCGCGCCCGCGGCGGCCTGGACGCGAGCCGCCCGCACACGATCGCCTGGCTCGACAAGGTCCACGCCCGCCCGGCCTACCAGGCCGCGCTGGCGAAGGGCGGACCTTACGCCTACGCCTGACCCCACCTCCTTCCATCACCCCGGGTTTGACCCGGGGTGACGAGGGGAGGGGGCAGTTCCTACCGCAAACGATCCGTCGTCGCCTCGACCGGGTGCGTCGGCGAGACCGGCCCGCCGTCCACCACCGGCTGCGGCGCATCGAGCCCGCCCTCCCATTTCGCGACCACCGCCGCCGCGACCGCGTTGCCGATCACGTTGGTCGCGGTCCGCCCCATGTCGAGGAAATGGTCGATCGCCAGGATCAGCAGCAGCCCGCCCTCCGGTATCCCGAACAACGGCAGGGTAGCCGCGATCACCACCAGCGACGCGCGCGGGACGGCCGCGATCCCCTTGGACGAGATCATCAGGAACAGCAGCATCGCCACCTGCGTCCCGAGCGGCAGGTCGATGCCGTAGGCCTGGGCGATGAACAGCGACGCGAACGTCATGTACATCATCGACCCGTCCAGGTTGAACGAATAGCCCAAGGGGAGTACGAAGCTGGCGATCCGCGGTGGCACCCCGAACCGGTCGAGCGCTTCCAGCATCCGCGGATACGCCGCCTCCGACGACGCGGTCGAGAACGCCACCAGCATCGGCTCGCGTATGTGGCGCACGAGCTCGCCGACGCGGGCTCCCAGGAACAGGTAACCCACGCCCAGCAGCACCGCCCACAGCACGGCCAGCGCGATGTAGAAGCTGCCCATGAACCAGGCGAGCTGCCCGATCACGCCGGGCCCGCGCTCGGTCAGCGTCGCCGCCACCGCGCAGAACACCGCGATCGGCGCTACCCGCATCACGTAATCGGTGATCTTGAGCATCACCGCCACCAACCCGTCGACCGCGCGCACCAGCGGCCGGGCGGTCTCGCCCACCGCGGTGATCGCCACGCCCACGAAGATCGAGAACACGACGATCTGCAGGATCTCGTTGGTCGCCATCGCGTCGACCATCGATGTCGGCACGATGTGCGTCAGGAACTTCTCGAACGAGAACGCCGCCGTCTCGACCCCCGAGGCCGCGGCGACCGGCGGCAACTCCAGATTCAGCCCGACGCCCGGCTGCATGAGGTTGACGAGCAGCAGACCCAGCCCGAGCGACACCAGCGTCGCGGCCAGGAACCACCCCACCGCGCGCCCGCCGACGCGCCCGAGCGCCGCGGTGTCGCCCATCTGCGCGATCCCCTGGACCAGAGTAGCGAACACCAGCGGCGCGATGATCATCTTGATCAGCCGCAGGAACATCGTGCTGCCGTAGCTGAACCCCTTGGCGATCGCCTTCAGCCGCTCGGCGGCCGCGGGCGAGCCGTCGTTCAGCGACAGGTGGATCGCCAGCCCCGTGACGATGCCGAGCAGGAGCCCGATCAGGATGTAATAGGTCAGCCGCTTGGCCATCACGCGCCTTCGAACAGGGGAGGGATCGGCCGCACGGAACGGGATTGCGGCCGCTCGGTCAAGCGCCGTAACATCTCACCCATGCTGACCACCCGCCGCCAAGCCGTCGCCGCCGCCGCGCTCGCGCCCTTTGCGCCCTCGATCCTGCGCGCCGCCGAGCCCGACCTGACCGCGCTCCGCGACCTCACCACCGCCGTCAGACCGATCGACGCGGCCGAGCGCGCCCGCCGCCTGTCCCGCGCCCAAGCCCTCATGCGCGCGAACGGCATCGGCGCCGTCCTGATCGAACCGGGCGCGAGCCTCACCTATTTCACCGGCGTCCGTTGGGGCCGCAGCGAACGCCTGACCGCCGCCGTCCTGCCCGCCGCGGGCGAGCCGCTGATCGTCACCCCCTTCTTCGAGGAGCCGAGCATCCGGGAGACGCTCGCCGTCACCGCGACCGTCCGCGTCTGGCAGGAGCATGAAGACCCGCTCCGCCTCGTCGCCGCTTTCCTCACCGAGCGCGGCCTCGCCGCCCGTCCGATCGGCATCGAGGAAACCGTCCGCGTCTTCGCCACCGACGGCCTCCGCCGCGCGATGCCGGACGCGCGGCTCGTATCCGCGAACCCTGTCGTCCGCGCCTGCCGCATGATCAAGACCCCCGCCGAGATCGCGCTGATGCGGACCGCGTCCGACATCACGATCGCCGCCTACCGCTGGACTTGGCCGCGCATCGAGGCGGGGATGACCGGCGCGGACATCGGCGCGCTCATGAACGCGGCGACGCGCAGGCTCGGCGGCGTTCCCCTCTTCGCGCTCGTGCTGGTCGGCGAGGGCTCCGCCTACCCGCACGGGACGGAGGAGGTGCAGCGCGTCGCCCCCGGCCAGGTCGTGCTCATGGATTGCGGCTGCTCGGTCGAGGGCTACCAGTCCGACATCTCGCGTACCGGCGTCTTCGGCCGCCCCACGCCCGAGATCGCCCGCGTCTGGAACCAGGTCGCGCGCGGCCAGCGGCTCGCCTTCGCCACCGCCAAGCTCGGCGCGCCCGCCGGTCAGGTCGACGACGCCGTCCGCCGCTTCTACGCCGCGGGAGGCTACGGCCCCGACTACCGGCTTCCCGGCCTTCCGCACCGCACCGGCCACGGCATCGGCATGGACGGCCACGAACCCGTCAACCTCGTCCGCGGCGAGGAGACCCGGCTCGCGCCCGGCATGTGCTTCTCCAACGAACCCGGCCTCTACCTCCCCGGCGAGTTCGGCATCCGCCTGGAGGACTGCTTCCACATGACTCCGAGCGGGCCGAAATATTTCAGCGAACCCCCGCGCTCGATCGAGCAGCCCGTCTGATCCCCGTCACCCCGGACTTGGTCCGGGGTCCCGCTCGTTCTCCACCATCGCCCCGCAGTGAGCAGGGGGCTTATCGACCAATTCCGCCAT
>CAXTFF010000242.1:0-3361 GCA_964243325.1 uncultured Sphingomonas sp. | reverse complement strand
AGCCTGTTCTTCCCCGTCATCCTCACGCTCCCGTCAACATGCCCATCATCGCCCGGTCGCTCGCGTCCGGCCTGATTTCCAGATAGCGCCCGATCGCCGCCCTGCCGCGATCGACCTCACCGACCCGCAGGTAGCACAGGCCCAGCCCCCGATGCGCCTCGGCGGGCGCGCCGCCCGCGGCGAGCGCACCGCCGTAGAAGCCGATCGCGCGCTCGTGATCGCCCGCCCCGCCCCGCGCCCGGTACAGCTCGGCGCGCGCATAAAGCAGGTCGGGCGTCCAGCGGTCGCCCGCCAATTGCGCCAACAGCAGCTCGGTCCCGCCGAAATCGTTCATCTTCACCTGGTCGTCGATGAAGTCCGCCCAGAACGGCGCGAGCGCGGCGCGGTACCGATCCGCCCCCAGATCGCCCGCGTGTCCGGCGGCTTGCGCGTCCAACGCCGCGATCCGCTCGGCGCTCGGCGGATGACTCGCGAACATGCCGCCCTCCGACCGCTTGCGCCGCTTGCGCGCGGTCGCGGTCGCCTGAGCTTCCGCGTCGATCTGCCGCCAGATGCCCGGCGCGGCCCTGGGATCGTAGCCGGCCGCCGCCATCGCGGTCACCGACGCCGCGTCGGCGTCGCGCTCCATCTCGCGCGAGAAGCCGAAGACCGACCCGATCATCCCCAGCTGCGCCGCGCCGATCGCCCCCGCCGCCAGCCCGCCCACCGGCAGGATCGACAGGAACGCGACCGCGTTGGTCTTGGTTTTGATATCACGGAACAGCCGGAGCGAATGGCGCTCCTTGTAGTGCGCGTGTTCGTGCGCCAGCACGGCGGCCAGCTGCGCCTCGTTCCGGACGCGCAGGAACAGCCCCGACCAGACCTGCATGACGCCGTTGGGCATCATGGACGCGTTGAAGTACGGCGTCCGCGTCACATACACGCGCGTCGCCCCGCACTCCTTTTCCCCCACCGTGCGGCACAGGACGGATCGGACATATTCGTTCAACGCGGCGTCGCGGATCACGAAGTTCGACGCTTTCAGCCGACGTTCGGCCTCGTCCGCCTGCATCCACAACCCGCGCTCGTCCTTGTCGACCGGCCCCGCGGGCGCGGTGACGACCACGTCGCGTCCCGGCGGCGCGGGCGGCGCGACCTGCGGGGCCGCCGCCACGAGCAGCGGCCAGCATAGGGAGGCGAGGGCGACCGGGCGCACGGCGACGCTCAGCGCGCGGCGACGGCGGCGGTCTGGACGGGACCTTGTCCCGGCCTGGTCGGCAGCGACGCCAACGCGGCATCGACCATCGCCCTGGCGCCCTCGGGCGTGCGGACATCGCCCTCCGACCCGCGCAGCAGGTCGAACCATACGACGTTGCCCGTCGACAGCTCGACCAGCGACGCGTAGTAGACGTGTTGCCCGCCCTTGGTGATCACGCAAAAGCCGACGATGCACCCCAGCATCCCCGCGACCTGCGCCGCCTTGCGCCCGGCGGTCGCGAAATTGTCGCGGCCCACGAAGAACAGCGCGTAGTTCGCGCCCGTCGCCTCGCCCAGCTTCTGAGCGCCCGGCCCGAGCGTCCAGTCGAAGCGGTCCTTCTTGGTCGGAAGCTTCGCGCCCTGGTACTTGTGCGTCAGGATCGCGGTCGCGACCGCGCGGTGCAGCGCCTCGTAATCGGCGACCAGCTTGCCCGCCTCGCCTTCGGGCTCCGGCATGATCGTCATCGCGATGCCGCGCGCCTTGTTGTGCGCGTCCATCGCGGCGAGCAGGTTGTCGCGCGCCGCCTTGGTCCAGTCGGCGTTGGGCTCGATCGCGCCGCCCGCCTGCAGCTGCCCGACCTGCACGTCCGGTCGCATCAGCACGATCGACACGGGCTTGTCGGTGGGCAGCCGGTAGCCCGACGCCGTCAGCTGCTTGGGGCCCGCCATCGCCGCCGTCGGCGCCAGGACCAGGGCGACCGCCGCCGACCAGCCGAATACGCGCTTCATGTCCGTCCCCCCGCTTCGATCCGACGCTTGCGCCGACTCGCTTCCCCGCCGGAAACCTAGCAGGGCGAACACGAACGGCAAGCCCGCCTCGATCCGCTCAGCCGAGCGCCTTCTTGAGCAGCTCGTTGACGACGCCCGGGTTGGCCTTGCCGCCCATCGCCTTCATCGTCTGGCCGACGAAAAAGCCGAACAGCTTGTCCTTGCCGCCCCGGTAATCCGCCACCTTGTCGGCGTTGGCGGCCATGATCCCGGCGATCGCCGCCTCGATCGCGCCCGTGTCGGTCACCTGCCGCAGCCCGCGCTCCTCCACCACCGCGCCCGCGTCCTGGCCGGTCTCGAGCATCACCTCGAACACCTGCTTGGCCAGGCTGCCCGACAAGGTGCCGTCCGCCACCAGCCCGAGCAGCTCGGCGGCCTGGGTCGGCGACACCGGCGACGCTTCGATCCCCAGCCCCAGCCGGCCCAGCGCGCCGAACAGCTCGCTTCCGACCCAGTTCGCCGCCGCCCGGGGCTCCGCGCCCGCCGCCAGCAGCGCGTCGAACCAGCGCGCCGTCTCGACCTCGGCGGTCAGCACGTTCGCGTTGTAGGGCGTCACGCCGGCCGCCTCGTACCGCCGCCGCTTGGCGTCGGGCAGCTCGGGCAGCGACGCGCGGCATTCGTCGAGGAACGCGTCGTCGAGCTCGAGCGGCGGCAGGTCGGGATCGGGGAAGTAGCGATAGTCGTGCGCATCCTCCTTGGACCGCATGGACCGGGTGACGCCGCGGTCGGGATCGAACAGCCTCGTCTCCTGCGCGATCGTTCCGCCCTCCTCCAGCAGCTCGACCTGCCGCCGCGCCTCGTACTCGACGGTCGCCATGACGAACCTGACCGAGTTGACGTTCTTGGTCTCGGTACGGGTCCCCAGCGGCTCGCCGGCCTTGCGCACGCTGACGTTCACGTCGGCGCGCATCGAGCCCTCCTCCATGTTGCCGTCGCACGACCCGACATAGCGCAGCACCGAGCGCAGCTTGCGCAGGTAGGCCCCCGCCTCGGCGGGCGAGGCCATGTCCGGCCGCGACACGATCTCCATCAGCGCGACGCCCGAGCGGTTCAGGTCCACGTACGAGCGTGTCGGATGCTGATCGTGCATCAGCTTGCCCGCGTCCTGTTCGACATGGATGCGCTCCACGCCGATCCGCTTGGTCGCGCCGTCCGGGTCCTTGTCGTCCAAGGCGATGTCGACCGCGCCCTCGCCGACGAGCGGATGGTACAGCTGACTGATCTGATACCCCTGTGGCAGGTCGGCGTAGAAATAGTTCTTCCGGTCGAACCGGCTCCAACGGTTGATCTTGGCGTCCAGCGCCATGCCTGTGCGCACCGCCTGACGGATGCACTCGCGGTTGGGCACCGGCAGCAT
>CAXTFF010000241.1:0-3383 GCA_964243325.1 uncultured Sphingomonas sp. | reverse complement strand
CGAGAGCTACCCCTCCGTCACGCCTACGGCGCGCCACCTCCCCTTCCAGGGGAGGGTTCAGAGTAGATCATGCCCGACTTCTTGCTCGAACTCCGCTCCGAAGAGGTCCCCGCCCGTATGCAGGCCAAGGCGCGGGACGACCTCCAGCGTCTGTTCGCCGCCGAGCTGACCGCCGCCGGCGTCGCTCCCGGCGAGATCGTCACCTACGCCACCCCCCGCCGCCTGGCCCTGATCGCCCGCGACCTCCCCACCGAGACCGCCGCGTCGAGCGAGGAGGTCAAGGGCCCGCGCGCGTCCGCCCCGCCGCAAGCGCTCGACGGCTTCCTCCGCAAGACCGGCCTGACCCGCGACCAGCTCACCGAGCGGGGCGGCGTCCTCTACGCGGTCACGGCCAAGCCCGGCCGCCCCGTCCTCGACCTGCTCGCCCAGGCGATCCCCGCGATCGTCCGCGCGTTCCCCTGGCCCAAATCGATGCGCTGGGGCGCCGCCTCCACCAGCACCGACTCGCTCCGCTGGGTCCGCCCGCTCCAGGGCATCGTCGCGCTGTTCGGCGACGAGATCGTGCCCTGCCAGGTCGCGGGCGTCCCCGCCGGCGCGGCGACGGTCGGCCACCGCTTCCACCATCCCGGCCCCATCACGCTGCGCGGCGCGGACGATTACGTCGAGAAGCTGCGCGCCTGCCACGTGATCGTCGACCCCGCCGAGCGCGCCCAGACGATCGCGCTCGGCGCGACGCTCGCCGCGCAAAAGGCGGGCCTCACCCTGGTCCGCGACGAAGGCCTGCTCGCCGAGAATGCCGGCCTGACCGAGTGGCCCGTGCCGCTCCTCGGCCGCTTCGACGCGGCGTTCCTCGACGTGCCGCCCGAGGTGATCCAGCTCACCGCCCGCGTGAATCAGAAATACTTCGTCTGCCAGGATAGCGACGGCAAGCTGGCCAACGCCTTCCTCTGCACCGCCAACATCGACGCCGACGATGACGGCCAGCGCATCGTCGAAGGCAACCGCAAGGTCCTCGCCGCCCGCCTCTCCGACGCACGCTTCTTCTACGAGGGGGACCTGAAGGTCCCGCTCGGGGAGCAGGCGACCAAGCTCGACCGCATCGTCTTCCACGAAGAGCTCGGCACGGTCGCCGACAAGGTCGACCGCGTGGCGAAGCTCGCCCGCTGGCTGGTGGAGGAGGGGATCGTCGAACCCGCTTCGCCCACCGGATCCCACCGAACTTCCGTCACCCCAGCGAAGGCTGGGGTCTCGTTGGGAGTGGAGGCCCCCACCGACCCAGAGACCCCAGCCTTCGCTGGGGTGACGGATGGTGGCGCGAAGACGATAGCCGTCACCGACCGCGCCCACCTCGCCGCCCTCGCCGAACGCGCCGCGCGCCTGTGCAAGGCCGACCTCGTCACCGGCATGGTCGGCGAGTTCCCCGAACTTCAGGGCCTGATGGGCGGCTATTACGCCGCCGCCCAAGGCGAACACCCCGCCGTCGCGCAAGCCATCCGCGACCACTATAAGCCGGTAGGCCAGGGCGACGCCGTCCCGACCGCCCCGGTCACGGTCGCGGTGAGCTTGGCGGACAAGCTGGATACGCTGTTTAGCTTCTTCGCGATCGATGAGCGGCCGACGGGATCCAAAGACCCGTATGCTCTCCGCCGTGCCGCCTTAGGCATTTTGGCGACCCAGACTCAGCAGCAACTAAGGTGGTCGATTACTGGCTTATATGATGGCTGGATCAAAATCGCGGGGCATGATTACTTAGCCGTAGTCGACGGGTTGGAGCATCTTAGATACTTCTTCGCCGACCGCCTTAAAGTCCAGCAACGCGAGGCCGGCGTCCGCCACGACCTGATCGACGCGGTGTTCGCGCTGGGCGGCGAGGACGATCTCGTCCGCCTCCTCGCCCGCGTCCGCGCGCTCCAGGGCTTCGTCGGGACGGAGGACGGCGCTAACCTCCTCGCGGGCTACAAGCGCGCGGCCAACATCCTGAAGAAGGAAGGCTGGGCCGCCCCGACCCCCGCCCCCCAACCCGTCACCCCAGCGAAGGCTGGGGTCTCGTTGGGAGTGAGGGACCTCACCGACGCGGAGACCCCAGCCTTCGCTGGGGTGACGGACGTTGCGCAAATCGGCGAGAAAACGCTGTCCTACACGCCCGAACCGGAGGAAAGCCGCCTCGCGTCCGCCCTCGCCTCGGCCGAGCCGACGGCGACCGCCGCGATCCACGCCGAGGAGGTCGAAACCGCCATGACCGCGCTCGCCAGCCTCCGCGCGCCGATCGACGCGTTCTTCGACAAGGTGACGGTGAACGACCCCGATCCGGCCAAGCGCGAGGCGCGGCTCGCGCTGCTCGCCCGCGTCCGCGACGCCGTTCACTCGGTCGCGGATTTCTCGCGGATCGAGGGTTGAGCCGGACTTTCCGAATGTAACCGACCGACGCAACGAAATTGCCGAACGGGCGTGACATGTGTGAACCGTCGCCCGCTCGCTCCAACGGGGATCGACCATGACGCAGTATGTGTACCGCTTCGGCGGCGGGGTGTCCGATGGCGGCAAGGGCGACCGGAACCTGCTCGGCGGCAAGGGCGCGAACCTGGCCGAAATGGCCTCGATCGGCCTGCCCGTGCCCCCCGGCTTCACGATCTCGACCGCCATGTGCGCCCGCTACTATGACGAGGGCCAAGCCTTCCCCGACTCCCTGCGCGGGGAGGTCGGGGCCGGCCTCGCGCATGTCGAACAGGTCACGGGCAAGCGCTTCGGCGACCCGGACGGTAGCGGGGAGGGGCCGCTCCTCGTCTCCGTCCGCTCGGGCGCGCGCGTGTCGATGCCCGGCATGATGGACACCGTCCTCAATCTCGGCCTCAACGACGATACCGTGCAGGGCTTGGCCCAAGCATCGGGCGACCCCCGCTTCGCCTGGGACAGCTACCGCCGCTTCATCCAGATGTACGCCGACGTCGTCCTGAATCTCGATCACGGCGGGTTCGAGGAAGCGCTGGAGGTCGCCAAGGAGGACCGCGGCCTCACGCTCGACACCGAACTGACGGCCGACGATCTCCAGGAACTCGTCGCCGAGTACAAGCGGCTCGTCGAGGCGCAGTGGGGCGGGCCGTTCCCGCAGGCCGTCCACGACCAGCTATGGGGCGCTACGGCCGCGGTGTTCGGCTCGTGGCGGTCGGACCGCGCCAAAGTCTATCGCCGCCTCAACGACATCCCCGCCGACTGGGGCACCGCCGTTACGGTGCAGGCGATGGTGTTCGGCAACATGGGCGAGACCAGCGCCACCGGCGTCGCCTTCACCCGCGACCCCGCCGTCGGGACCCGCGCCTATTACGGCGAGTTCCTGATCAATGCGCAAGGGGAGGACGTCGTCGCCGGCATCCGCACGCCCCAGT
>CAXTFF010000240.1:0-3419 GCA_964243325.1 uncultured Sphingomonas sp. | reverse complement strand
AAGTAGTAGTCGCCGTCGCTGCGCTGCAGGAACGCGTTGAAGATCTTGGTGTCCTGCAGTTCGGCGAAGATCCGGACGTCATGGCCGTTGCGGTTCAGGCGACCCTGCACCAGCCCGCCATAAGTACGGCTGGTCAGCTGGTTGCTTTGGCGCGAGATGTCCGGGCCGAAAGTCACGTTGCCGAAACCAGGAGCGCAAGCATTGGCCAAGCTGGCGTCGGTGGCGGCGACGCCGCCGGGCGCGCGATCCGACGTCGGCGCGGTGCATACCTGGAATTGGGCGAAGCCGCGGCCCAGGATCGGGTCCTGCCCACGCTTATAATCCTTGTAGAAGCCGCGCACCTCCGTCGAGAACTCGTCCGACCAGTCGGAGTTGAGCTGGAACACGCCGGTATGGAGGCGGTTGGACCCGATATAGCCGTTCGACTCCAGACCGATGCCCGGCGTGCCGGTGACGAAGGTGCTTTGATTGAACTGGATCGAGTCCTTGGTGTACAGATAGGTGAGCGAGGCGCGCTGCGTGTCCGACAGGTTGGCGTCGAGACGCGCGACCAGGCGATCGTCGCGATCGTTGGAATTGTTGAGGATGCCGCCGGTCTCGTAGCCGTAGCGCGACTGGGCGATGCTCTGCACCTGCGCGACCTGATCGTCGGTGATGTTGGGGATGATGGTGCCGGCGTTGTTGCCGGCCGTGCCCTCGGCGATCGGCGTGCCGGCGCGGATGCGCTCGCCCGCGACCATGAAGAACAGCCGGTCGGCGATGATCGGCCCCGACAGCTGCACGCCATAATTCTCGATCTTGAAATTGGGCAGCGCGACGCGGCCGGTGGTCACGCCCGGTCCGGCCTTGGTGCGCTTGCCGGTCAGCTCGTCGGACGAATAGGAGTAGAAGGTGGTGCCGTGGAACTGGTTGGTGCCCGACTTGAGCACCGCGTTGATGGCGCCGCCCTGGAAATTGCCTTCGCGCACGTCATAGGGCGCGACGCGGGTCTGGAACTGGCCGATCGCATCGAGCGGGACCGGCGAGCGGCGGGTCGGCAGGCCGTCGGGGTTGAGGCCGAAATTGTCGGTCACGGGCACGCCGTCGACCGAAAAGCGGTTGAAGCGGGCGTTCTGACCCGCGAACGATACCGCGCGGCCGCCCGACGGCGTGTCGTCGAGGCGCGCGAACGGGTCGCGGCGCATCAGGTCGCGGACGTCGCGGTTGATCGTCGCGACGTTGGCGATGGCTTCCGCGTCGAGCACGGTGGCGGGCCCTTGCGAGCTGGTGCCCGCGCCGCGCACCGACGACGCGGTGACGATGATCTCCTCGCTAGTCGCCGTTTCGCTGGCCAGCTCGATCGGCAGCTCGAAGGTCTGGGCGATGACGGTGAAGATGTCGGTGACGGTCGCGTTCTCGTAACCGGGGGCGGTCACGGTCACGGTGAACGGGCCGCCGACGCGCAGGCCGCCGGCGTTAAAGGTGCCGGCGGTGTCGGTGGTGCTGGTCGCCGTCGTGCCGGAAGGGACGTTGACGATCGTCACGGTCGCGCCCGAGACGGGTTGGCCGCCCGAGGTCACGGTTCCGCGGATGGTCGACGTCGTCTCCTGGGCGAAGGCGACGGCCGGGATCGCCAGCGCGGCGATGGCCGCACTCAGAAGGAAGCGATTGCGCATGTATAGTCCCCAAAGAGCGGTCTGGCTCGGTCCGGCGCTCGGCGGCACCGTATGACCGCGCCCCTGCCCGGCTATTATTGCGCTCCGATGACAAACGCGACCGCGACTCGGGAACGTCAACGAAAGGTTCCCGCCGCGTTGCAAAAAGGCATCACGCCGTTCGCGACAGCTTGGAACGGCCCGCCTTCCCGAGGCGAACGGGCGACGGGCGCATCACGCGCCCTCGATGCCGGTCGATCGCCGCCGACGGTCCGGGGACGGGCGAGCCGTCCGGCGACGCGCCGATCGTCGTTCCCCATGAACCGCTTCGGCCAAGTGATCGGCCCCCGGGCGTCGGTGGCGGACGAGCCCCGGAAACATCGTTCACCGGCCAAGGCCGCTGGACCGACTTGCGTTGTTCGTTCGATCGAACTAAATGGGTGGGATGCAGGACAGGCTTCTCGAGGTCGCGGTCGCGGAGTTCGGGTCCAAGGGCCTCGACGGCGCGAGCACGCGCGGGATCGCCGCGCGGGCGGGGACGGCGATGTCGTCGATCACCTACCATTACGGCGGCAAGGAGGGACTGTACCTCGCCGCCGCCGACCATATCGGGCGGCGCATGGGCGAGGAGATGGCCGACCTGCTCGACGCGCCGGACCCTGACGATTGCGATTCCGCGGCCGCGCGCGCGGCGATTCAGCGGATGCTGGAACGCTTCGCGGACAAGATGGCGGGCCATGCCACCGACGGATGGGCGCTGTTCGTGGCGCGCGAGCAGACGCAGCCGGGCACCGCGTTCGACCGGCTGTTCGACGGGGGGATGGGCGGCATGCTCAACCGCCTGGTCGACCTGGTCCGCGTCGCCGCCGGGCTGGACGATCGGCATGCGGCCGCGATCGCGGCCGTGACGTTGTTCGGTCAGGTGCTGGCGCTGCGCTCATCGCGCGCGTCCTGCCTGCGCCTGCTGGGCGCGGACGAGCTGTCGGGCGCGGTGCTCGACGATCTCAAGCGGCGCATCGCCGCCAACACGGACGCCATGCTCGACCGGCTCGCGGTCGAAGCCGGAGGGACACGCGCATGAGCCAGGACGCCGTCACACGAGAGCCGCCCGAGGCACCGGCTCCCTCCACCGCCGACAGGCCGGGCGACGCGCCGGGCCCGGTCGACAAGCAGGGGCCCGCCAAGGAGCAGGCGGGCGACGGAGCGCCCGCCAAGCCGTCCCTCTTCAAGCGTCCGCTATTCTGGATCGTCCTCGCGCTGGTCGTGGGCGGGGCGATCGTGGGCGGCCTCCTGTGGTGGCTGAACGCGCGCCGGTACGAGTCGACCGACAACGCCTTCGTCGACGCGCACATCGTCCGCATCGCGCCCACGGTGGCGGGAACGCTGACGCAAGTTGCCGAGGTGGACAACCGCCATGTCCGGGCGGGCGAGCTGCTCGCGGTGATCGAGCCCGAGGGCCGCACCGCCCAGGCCAGCGAGGCGGAGGCCGGGGTCACCCAGGCCCAGGCGCAGACCGAGCAGGCGCGCGCGCAGATCGCCGCCGCGCTCGCCACGGTCGCGCAGACGCAGGCCCAGGCGCGCGTGCCGCTCGCCGCCGCGGTCAAGGCGCGGCAGGACCTGGCCCGCTACCGCGCGCTCCAGCGGCTCGACCCCGCGGCGGTGGCGGCCACGCAGATCGACGCGGCCGAGGCGCAAGCGCGCCAGACCGCCGCCGACGCCGCCCCCGCGCGCGAGCAGGTCGACCCCCCCCGGTCGCAGGCCACGGTCGCGCGCCGCCCCGCGGGT
>CAXTFF010000239.1:0-3420 GCA_964243325.1 uncultured Sphingomonas sp. | reverse complement strand
TGCGCGTGGGCGCGCTCGTCATGGCCCGCTTCGTCGAAGCCGATCGTGCAGGTCAGCACCGCCCGCCTGTCCGCCTCCGCCATCAGCGCCACCACCGCCGAGCTGTCCACCCCGCCCGACAGGAACGCGCCCAGCGGCACGTCGGCGACCATGCGGCTGCGCACGGCGGCGCGCATCCGGTCCAGCAGCTCCTCGCCGAGCGCGTCCGCCGATCCGGTCGCGCGGTTGGAGAAGTCCAGGTCCCACCACCGGCGCGGCTCCGGCACGGGCCTGCCGCGCTCGACCAGCAGGAAGTGGCCTGCGGGCAGCTTCCTGACGCCCGCGACGATGCAGGCGTCGTCGGGAACGTACCCGAGCCCCAGATAGTCCTCGACCGCGCGCAGGTCCGGCTCGCGGCGGAGCAGCGGGTGCGCGAGCAGGCCCTTGAGCTCGGACGCGAACGCGATCGAGCCGTCGGCGAGCTCGGCGTAATGGAGGGGCTTCACCCCCACCCGGTCGCGCGCCAGGAACAGCGTCCGGGTGTCGCCGTCATGGAGCGCGAAGGCGAACATGCCGTTCAGCCGGTCGAGCATGCGGACGCCCCAGGCGCGCCAGCCGTGAAGAAGCACCTCCGTGTCGCCGCCCGTGGCGAAGCGCGCGCCCTTGGCCGTCAGCTCGGCGCGGAGCTCGGCGAAATTATAGATCTCGCCGTTGTAGGTGACGGTCAGCCGCCCGTCCGACATGGGCTGGGGCGATCCCTCCAGGTCGATGATCGACAGCCGCCGGTGGCCGAGCCCGACGCCGGGCGCGGTCCACACGCCCTCCCCGTCCGGGCCGCGATGCGCCATGACGGCGATCATGGCGGCGATGCGCGCGGGGTCGACGGGCTTGGGGGTGACGTGGTGGAACACGCCCGCGATGCCGCACATCAGCGGGGCCGGGCGATACGGTCGATGGCGGGGTCGACCGGGCCGAGCGCGGCGGCGAACCGATCGACCGCGGCGCGGGCGCGGGGCCCTTCGGCCGACAGGTGGAGCGCGACCGCGCGCCCGTCGCCGCCCAGCAGGCGGGCGCGGGCGGTCTCGAGCTTGACGTAAAGGGCGGCGGCGGTGGTCACGTCGCCGACGCGGTACCATGTCGCGACCACGCGTTCCACGGGTCCGGGCGCGACGATGCGCATGGCCGATCCGCCCGCGATCGGCGCGACGTCGGCGACGCGCACCCAGCGATCGCCCTCGCGCAGGGGACCCGTCCCGAACGCGACCAGCTCGCGCCCCTCCGCCTGGCGCGCATAGAGCGCGACCGCCATGTCGACCGCGCTTCCGCGCCCGTCGACGTAACGGCCGAACAGGAGGTGATCCGCCCCGGGATGGTGCGGCCGCCAGGGCGCGGTCGTGCTCAGCGGCGCACGGGTCCAGCCGGAAATGTCGGGCAGGTCGATGCGGTCCGGCGACGGCGCGGCCCGCCCGGCGATCGTCGCCGACCAGGCGGGCGCGGCCGCCGCGACCGCGACCGCGAGCAGCGCGGCGGGAAGCAGGTCCAGCCGGTGTCGCGCCGGGCCCGCCAGACGCGCCGGGTCGAACGCCGGATCGTCGGGCGCGCGGTCGAACCAGCGCCAGCCCAGCGCGAGCACGCCCGCCATGACGGCCGCGAAGAACACCCAGCCATAGACGATGTGGTCGAACCCCGACGCGGCTTCCACCGAGGTCAGGTCCGCAGCCCAGATCGTCGCGAACGCGCGCACGCCGTTGGCGAGCACCGGCACGACGACGCAGGCCAGCAGGAAGACCGCCCGCCGCCGCCACGACCAGAAGCACGTGCCCGCGACGAGAACGCCGAACGCCAGCATCGCCAGCACGAATTTCGACCCCGAACACGCTTCGGCCACCTCGAACCAGTAGCGCCCGGCATGGATCAGCACGCCGTCCACGGCCGCCGGCACGCCGACCAGCCGGAGCAGCGGCACCGCCATCGCCACCGTGACGTCCTGCAGCGGCGGCTCGAGTTCCTGGCCGAAGGGCACCAGGAACAGCAGATAGCCGAGCGGGAAGAGCAGCCCGCGCGCGACGGGCGGGCCGAGCAGCGTGACGGTCGCGCCCTGAAGCATGACGACCAGCCCCACGTGCCGGGCGAGCGCGACCCCGCCCGCATCGCCGAGCAGCCACGCGAACGCCCCCGCGCCGACCACCGCCAGCCCCGGCCACCAGGCGGTTGGCGTCAGCGCGGCCAGCTCGCGCCGACGCTGCCATACCAGCCACGCCGCCACGGGCGCGACGAACAGGCAATGGCCGTAGGTCGTGCTCGTCCACCACAAACGCGCAAGGTCCGCGAGATCGGTTCGGAACAGCAACAGGATCGCGGTGGCGGCCGCCGCCAGCGCGGCTCCGTGCCGCCGCCAGGCGGAAGCGGTCACGTCGAACGCGCGCGCGGGAACGGCGATCGTCATCCGGCCGTCCGCCTCGTATCGAGACCGAGCAGCCCGCCTAGCGGGGCGAGGCGGGCGGGCCAGGCGTAACGCTCGACCATCCGCGCCCGCGCCGCCCGGCCCAGCGCGCGCGCCTCGTCCGGCCGGTCGAGAAGGCCGCTCACCGCCGCTCCGAAATCGTCCGCGGCCACGCGGAGCGATCCCGCATGGTCGATGCCCTCCGCCGCCGCCGGGGTGGCGACGACGGGCCGCGCCATCGCCATCGCCTCGAGCACCTTGTTCTGCACCCCGCGCGCGATCCGGAGCGGCGCGACCGCGATGTCGGCGGCCGCGAGCCAGGGGCGAACGTCGTCGACCGCGCCGGTGACGATCACGCCCTCGCGGCTCCCCAGCGCCCGCACGGCGGCGGTGGGCGCCCGGCCGACGATCGCGAAGCGCGTCGCGCCGTGGCGGGCGCGGATCCGCGGAAGCGCATCGCGGGCGAACCATGTCACCGCGTCGATGTTGGGCTCGTAATCCATCTGGCCCGTGAAGACGACGAGCGGACCCGGCTCGTCCAGCCGCGCGAAATCCGCGTCCGGATCGAAATGGGCGGCGTCGATCCCGTTCTCGACGGCGATCACCCGGCCGACCGCGCCGCCCGATCGGAACAGCGCGGCTTCGGCTTCCGTCACGAACAGGCTGGCGTGGACCCTCGCGGCGACCGCGCGCTCATGGTCGGCGAGCAAGCGCGCCTCGCGTCGCAGCAGCCAGGCGAGCTGCCCCCTGCCCCGCTCCGCCAAGCCGGCGAACTTGGCCGAGTCGACGTCCACGAAGTCCATCACCGTTCGCTCCGGCCCGGCATACCGCGCCATCTGCCCGGAGAAGACGTAGGTCGCCGCGATCGGATGCGCCGACCTGACCCGTGCCGCCGCCGCCGCGATCCGCCGATCGGAAAAGGCGAGGAGCGACACCGGCCCGCCCGTCGCGAGCGCCTGCATGGCCGCCCAGGCGCGCGGCTTCGAACGGCGCACGAT
>CAXTFF010000238.1:0-3432 GCA_964243325.1 uncultured Sphingomonas sp. | reverse complement strand
CCTATTACATGGAGACCTATGGCTTCCACACCATCCACGGCCGTGCGCCCGCGGTGGCGACGGGGGTCAAGCTCGCCAATCCGGAGCTCGACGTGTGGATCATCACCGGCGACGGCGACGCGCTGTCGATCGGCGGCAACCACACGATGCACCTGCTCCGGCGCAACCTGAACTGCCAGGTGCTGCTGTTCAACAACGAGATCTACGGGCTGACCAAGGGGCAGTATTCGCCCACCTCGCGCGTCGGCACGCGCACGCCCTCGACCCCGCTCGGCTCGGTCGACACCCCCGCCAACCCGTGCGCCTTCGCGCTCGGATCGGGCGCGCGGTTCGTGGCGCGCGGGATCGACGTGCACAAGAAGCTGACGGACGTGCTCAAGGCGGCGTACGCGCACCAGGGCGCGGCGTTCGTGGAGATCTTCCAGAACTGCATCGTCTATAACGACGACGTGTTCGCGCCCTTCACCGAGAAGAAGCAGTCGGTCGCCAACCAGCTGTGGGTCGAACACGGCGAGCCGCTGCTGTTCGCGGGCGGGCAGAGGGGCCTGGCGCTCGACGCCGACCGGCTGGCGTTGCGCGTGGTCGACGTCCTCGACGGCGACTGGCGCGGCGCGGGCGTGATCGTCCACGACCAGACCAACCGCGGCCTGGCGCACCTGCTCGTCGAGATGCCCTTCGGCCCGTTCCCGATGGCGCTGGGCATGTTGTACGACGACCCCGCCCCGACCTTCGAAGCGGCGGTGGTCCGCCAGAACGCGCAAGCGAGCGAGGGCAAGGCCGCGAACCTGCAGAAGCTGCTCAGCCAAGGTCAGACCTGGATGGTCGACAAGCAGCCGCACGCCCTCTGACCGTTCGTTCCTCCCCGTCCCGGGGAGGAAAAGCGCTGTCCTACAGCCGACCGCTTCGTCATAGACCCGGCCGTGCTCGACCCGCGCCGCTCCACCCGTCTTTTCGCCCGCGAAACAAAGTTGCTCGACCACGCAACGGAATTGCCGAACGGGCGTGACATGTGTGACGCGTCGCCTTCCCGCATCGCCCGGATCACCGCCCCGACCTTCCACGGCTTCCTCGACCGGCTCGACGGGCGGCTGGAGCAGGGCGGTATCGACGCGCATCTGCCCGACGGCACGCGACGGCTGCTCGGCGGGCGCGCGCCCGGGCCGGTGCCGGTCGTCACGCTCCATCGATGGCGCGCGCTGGTTCGGCTGGCGCTCGGCGGATCGGTCGGCTGGTACGAGGCGTGGGCGGCGGGCGACTGGTCGAGCCCCGATCCCGTGCCGCTGTTCGATCTGTTCATGCGCAACCGCGTCAGCCTGGGTTCGTCGGCCCGCGCCGGAGGCTCGGTGCGGCGGGTCCTGCGTTGGTGGCATTGCCGCCGCGCGAACAGCCCGACGAACGCGCGCCGCAACATCGCCGCGCATTACGATCTGGGCAACGACTTCTACCGGCTATGGCTCGATCCGACCAAGACCTACTCCAGCGCGCTCTTCGGCTCACCCGGCGAGCCGCTGGAACAGGCGCAACGTCGCAAGCTCCAGGCGGCGCTCGATCGTACCGCCACCCGGCCGGGCGATCGCATCCTGGAGATCGGTTGCGGCTGGGGCTCCTTCGCCGCGCTCGCCGGCGGGCAGGGGAGGGCGGTCGACGCGCTCACGCTTTCGACCGAGCAGAAGGCGCATGTCGATGCGCGCGCGCTTCCCGGCGTCGCCGTCGCGCTCACCGACTATCGCGCGGTCGAGGGCGAATACGACGCGGTCGTCAGCATCGAGATGGTGGAGGCGGTGGGCCAGGAATACTGGCCCGCCTATCTCGACGCGATCGCGCGCGTGCTGAAGCCGGGCGGGCGGGCCGCGATCCAGTATATCTCGATCGCCGACGACGTGTTCCCGGCCTACGCGGCCGGTGTCGATTTCATCCAGCGCCACGTCTTTCCCGGCGGGATGCTGCTGTCCGACAGCCGCTTCCGCGCGCTGGCGGAAGCGCGAGGGCTCGAATGGCGCGACCACCACGCCTTCGGGCTCGACTACGCCGAGACGCTCCGCCGCTGGCGCGAGGCGTTCGACGCCGCCGACCTGCCGCCGCGCTACGACGAGCGGTTCCGGCGGCTGTGGCGCTACTATCTGCAATATTGCGAGGGCGGCTTTCGCGGTGGCGGCATCGACGTCGCGCAGGTCACGCTGGTGAAGCGGTGACCCGCTCGAACCGACCTTGATCGAAGCCCGACACGGCGAGCTCGACGATGCGCGCCGCGACCACCGCCGGCTCCTTGACCGAAAGCGGGTCCTCGCCCGGAAAGGCCCGCTCGCGCATCCTGGTCCGTGTCGCGCCGGGGTCGAGTATCATGGTGCGCAAGCGCCCGATCTCCGCCAGCTCGTCGCCGTAGGCGAGCACGATGTTCTCGAACGCCGCCTTGGACGCGCCGTACGCGCCCCAATAGGCGCGGGGCGACCGCCCGACCGACGAGGTGACGCCGATCACCCGCGCCCCGTCGGACGCCCGCAGCATCGGATCGAACGCCGTCAGCAGCGCCACCTGCGCGCTGACGTTGAGCGTGAGGACCTTGGCCAGCTCCTTGGGGTCGATCGCGGGCACGGGCGTCAGGGAGCCGAGCATCGCCGCGTTCAGCACCATGACGTCGAGCGCCCGCCACCGCTCGCCCACCGCCGCCGCCAGCCGCGCGACCGCGTCCGTCTGCGTCAGGTCGAACGGCGCGATCGTCGCGGAGCCGCCCGCGTCGAAGACCGCCTGCTCGACCTCCTCCAGCCCGGCGGCGGTGCGCGCGGTCAGGACGACGTGCGCGCCCGCCAGCCCCAGCGCGGTCGCGGTCGCCGCGCCGATGCCCCGGCTCGCGCCCGTCACCAGCGCGAGCTTGCCGTCCAGCGGACCCGGCACTCAGTTGACCCGTTCGGCGAGCATCGCGAACTGGTCGACCTCGGCCAGCTCGTCGTGATCGGTCAGCGTCGTCGGATAGTCGCCGGTGAAGCACGCGTCGCAATATTTGGGCCGGACGTCGGCGCGCTTGGCCTCGCCCAGCGCCTTGTAGAGGCCGTCGATCGACACGAACGCCAGGCTGTCGGCGTGGATGAAGTCGGTCATCCCGCCCAGATCGTGCTTGGCCGCCAGCAGCCCCGCGCGCTCGGGCGTATCGACGCCGTAGAAGCAGGAATGCGCGGTCGGGGGCGAGGCGACGCGAAGGTGCACCTCGGCCGCGCCCGCGTCGCGCATCATCTGCACGATCTTGAGGCTCGTCGTCCCGCGCACGATCGAATCGTCGACCAGGATGACGCGCTTGCCCTTGATCAGCGCGCGGTTGGCGTTGTGCTTGAGCTTGACGCCCAGATGCCGGACCTTGTCGCCCGGCTGGATGAAGGTGCGCCCGACATAATGCGATCGGATGATGCCGAGCTCGAACGGGATGCCCGACGCCTGCGC
>CAXTFF010000237.1:0-3440 GCA_964243325.1 uncultured Sphingomonas sp. | reverse complement strand
CGGTCGAGATCGCGGGCGTCGCGGGGGCGGTGTTCGGGCTGGTGCTGATCGGGCGCAGCGTGGGTACGGTGCCGCGCGTGATCGGGGCGGCGATCGTCATCTCGGCGCTGCTGATGATTGGATCGGTGCCGCGCGCGATGGCCCGGCGCTGGCGGACGCCGCCCGGCGAATGAAGCGCTTCTGGAAGGATGTGGCCGTCGGCCCCGACCGGGTGGTCGCGCTCGACGGGCGGCCGGTGCGGACGCCCGGGCGCGTACCGCTCGCGCTCCCGACCGAGGCGCTGGCGGCGGCGGTCGCGGACGAATGGCGCGCGGTGAGCGAGAGCGTGGACCCGCGCGCGATGAAGCTGACCGGGCTCGCCAACGCCGCGATCGACCGGATCGCGCCGGACACCGCGACCTTCGCCGCCGGCCTCGCGCGCTACGGCGAGAGCGACCTGCTCTGCTATCGCGCCGCCGCGCCGGAACCGCTGGTCGAGCGCCAAGCGGCGGCGTGGGACCCGCCGCTCGAGTGGGCGCGCGGGCGATACGACGTCCGGTTCGCGGTCGCCACGGGGGTGATGCACGTCGCGCAGCCGCCGCTCACCATCCGGCGGCTGGGCGAGGCGGTCGCGGCGCGCGACGCCTGGACGCTGGCGGCGCTGTCGCCGGTGGTGACGATCACCGGCTCGCTGGTGCTCGCGCTGGCGCTGGTCGAGCGGGCGATGTCGACGGACGCGGTGTGGAGCGCGTCGACCGTCGACGAGGACTGGCAGGCCGAGCTGTGGGGCGTGGACCCGCTCGCGGTGGAGGCGCGCGCGGCGCGGCGGGCGGAGTTCGATGCGGGGGCGCGCTTCCTGGACGCGGTCAGGCCACCGTCGTCAGCTTGCGGATAAAGCCGATCAGCCCCGTCTGGCGCGATCGCTTCACCCGCTCGGCGGCCAGGATGGTGCGGACGCGCTCGAAGCACTGGTCCACGTCGTCGTTGACCAGCACGTAGTCGTACCCGTCCCAGTGGCTGACCTCGTTGGCCGCGCGCGCCATCCGGGCGTCGATGACCTCGACCGCGTCGGTGGCGCGGCGGAGCAGCCGGTCGTGCAGTTCCTCCATCGAGGGCGGCAGGATGAACACGCGCACCACGTCGCCGCCCGCGATCTGGTGGAGCTGCTGCGCGCCCTGCCAGTCGATGTCGAACAGCACGTCGCGCCCCGACGCCAGCATCGCGTCGACGGGCGCTCGCGGGGTGCCGTAGCGATGGCCGAACACGTGCGCCCATTCCAGGAACTCGTGGGTAGCGACCATCCGCCGGAAGCGGTCGAGATCGACGAAATGGTAGTCGCGCCCGTCCTCCTCGCCCGGCCGCATCGCGCGGGTGGTGGCCGACACCGACATGGCCAGCTCGGGCTCGGCGGCGAGCAATTTGCGCGCGATCGTCGATTTGCCCGCCCCCGACGGCGAGGACAGCACGAACAGGACGCCCCGGCGCTGCAGGCCGTGCGGGTCGCCAAGGGCATGGGTTGCGGCGCGTTCCATGCGCGCCCTTGGGGGCAGCGCGTCGTCCCCGTCAAGGGAGCCGGACGGCCCCGCCCCTTGCCCTGAAGACCGTTCCGCGCCATTTACGTTGATACATGACATTCCCCGAACTGCCCGCCCCGCTCGCCGCGGCCCTATCCGCGCGCGGCTATGCCGACCCCACTCCCGTCCAGGCGGCGGTGCTGGACGAGGCGGCGCGCGGGCGCGACCTGCTCGTCTCCGCGCAGACGGGATCGGGCAAGACGGTGGCGTTCGGGCTCGCCTTCGCCAACGAACTGATGGACGCGGACGGCAAGCTGCCCCCCGCCGCCCGGCCGCTGGCGCTCGCCATCGCGCCCACGCGCGAGCTGGCGCTGCAGGTCGCGACCGAGCTCAACTGGCTTTACGAGGGCGCGCGCGGGCGCGTCGTCACCTGCGTGGGCGGGATGGACGCGTCCAAGGAGCGCAGGTCGCTCAGCCACGGCGCCCATATCGTCGTCGGCACGCCCGGCCGCCTGCGCGACCATCTGGAGCGCGGCAGCCTCGACCTGTCGGCCTTGCGCGCCGCCGTCCTCGACGAGGCCGATGAGATGCTCGACATGGGCTTCCGCGAGGACCTGGAGCAGATCCTGGACGCGACCCCGCCCGAGCGGCGGACGCTGATGTTCTCGGCGACCATCCCCCGGCCGATCGTGGCGCTCGCGCGCACCTATCAGCGCGACGCGCACCGGATCGAGACCACGGCGGGCGAGCGCGGGCACGGCGACATCGCCTATCAGGCGGTGACCTGCGCGCCCGCCGACATCGAGAACGTCGTCGTCAACCTGCTGCGCCTGCACGAGGCGGAGACCGCGATCCTGTTCTGCGCCACGCGCGACAACGTCCGCCACCTCCACGCCTCCTTGAACGAGCGCGGCTTCGGCGCGGTCGCCTTGTCGGGCGAGCACAGCCAGTCGGAGCGCAACCACGCGCTCCAGGCGCTGCGCGACGGCCGCGCGCGCGTCTGCGTCGCGACCGACGTGGCGGCGCGCGGGATCGACCTGCCCGGCCTGTCGCTCGTCGTCCATGTGGAGGTGCCGCGCGACGCGGAGGTGCTCCAGCACCGCTCGGGCCGCACCGGCCGCGCGGGCGCGAAGGGCACCGCGGTCATCATCGTCCCCTACCCCCGCCGCCGCCGCGTCGAGGGGATGCTGCGCGGCGCGCGGATCGAGGCGAGCTGGATCCAGCCGCCCACGCCGGAGGCCATCCGCGCCGCCGACCGCGACCGGCTGCTCGTCAAGCTCCTCGCCCCGGTCGAGGTGGACGAGGAGGACCAGGCGCTCGCCGAGCGGCTGCTGGCGGAGAAGACCCCCGCCGAGATCGCCGCCGCGCTCGTCCACGCGCACCGCGCCGCGCTGCCTCCCCCGGAGGAGCTGATCGCCGCCGAGCAGCGCGCCGAGCGCCGCCCGCCGCGCGACGATTTCGGGCCGTCCGCCTGGTTCCGCCTCGATATCGGCCGTCGCCAGAACGCCGACCCGCGCTGGCTACTGCCGCTGCTCTGCCGGCGCGGGCATGTGTCCAAGGACGAGATCGGCGCGATCCGCATCGGCCCGAACGAGACGCAGTTCGAAGTGCGCGGCGACGTCGCCGGCCGATTCGCGCAGGCGCTCGGCCGCACGGCGGAGACCGACGACAGCGGCATCGCGATCGAGCCGGTGGACGGCGCGCCGTCGGGCCCGCCCCCGCGTTCGAACGACGGCCCGCGCCATCATGCGCGCCCGACCGGCCAGCGCCCGGCCGGACCCCGCACCGGCCAGCCGCATCGCGGTGCGCCCCGCAGCGCGCCGGGGCGCGGGCCCCGCTGAGCGCTGAGGCGACCACCGGCCGGCGCGTCCTGGTCGACGCCGACGCCTGCCCCGTCAAGGACGAAGTCTACCGCGTCGCGCTCCGCCACGGCGTGCCCGTCACGAT
>CAXTFF010000236.1:0-3443 GCA_964243325.1 uncultured Sphingomonas sp. | reverse complement strand
GGGATCGCTGACGACCCGGTGGTGGGTGTCGTGGAACAGGAGGGTGAACCGCCCTCCCCTGGCGCGCAGCCGGCCGATCTCGGCGACGAGCGCGGGCTCGTTCCATTCGTGGACGATCACGACGTCGGCGTCGTCGATCAGCTGGTCGGGCGGGGTGTCGGGGGCGAAGCCGGTCGAGCTCAGTTCGGGATAGGCGGCGCGGTAGGCGTCGAGCCCGGACTCCCCGGCGTCGGACAGGAGATTGGCGAGGCTCCAATTGCCTTCGGGTTCGTAGGCGCGGACATCGTGGCCGAGCGCGATGAGCTCGCGGAGGACGCCGCGGACGAAGTGGGCGTTGCCGTGATTCCAGCAGCTCAGCAGCGAATGGGTGAAATAGGCGATCTTCACGCGGCGGCCCTCCGGGCGGGAGCCAAGCGCGCGTAGAGCGCGGCCATGGCGGCGGCGGTCGCGCCGGGCGTGTAGCGGGCGGCGCGGGCGCGGGCGGCTTGCGCGAGCGTCTCGCGGCGCTCGGGGTCGGCGAGCAGCGCCTCGATCGCGGCGGCGATGGCGGCCTCGTCTTGGGGCGCGACGAAGACGGCCGTGTCGTCCCACAGCTCGCGAAAGGTCGGGATGTCGGACAGGACGAGCGCGCAGCCGGCGGCGGCCGCTTCGAGGACGGCCAAGCCGAACGGCTCGAAGCTCGTGGCGGAGACGAAGACGGGGCGGCGGGCCAGCTCGGCGGCGAGCGCGTCGGCGGAGAGGGTGCCGAGGAGCTGGAGGTGGTCGGGGCGGACGGTCTCGCCATGCGGGCCGGTGACGGGGCCGGCGGCGCGCAGCGGAACCGACAGGCGGGCGGCGGCGCGGTCGAGGACGGCGGTGTTCTTGACGCGGTCCCACAGGCGGCCGGCGGTGAAGGCCCACGGTGCGGCGGCGCGGGCGGGCACCCCCTGCCCCGCTTCCCCGGTCGCGCGGCCGTTGTGGATGGCGAGCGGGACGGTCGGAAGCGCGTAGGCGCGCTGGAGGTCGGCGGCGAAGGCGGCGCTGGGGGCGACGGCGGCGTCCGCGGCGAGGAGGCCCGCGCGCATGAGGTCGGCTTGCCAGCGATAGGCGGGGTCCGGCGCGCAGCCGTGGGCGGCGTTCCACCAAGTCGCGGTGCAGCCGTGCGCGACGGCGACGACGGGCGCGGGAAAGCGCGCGGCGGCGGCGAGCGTGGGGGAGTTGAGCTGGATCACGTCGGCGCGGAGGTCGCGGGCTAGGTCGGCGATGGCTTGGCCTGCGTGGAGGACGGGATCGGGGCCGGCGCAGAGCCAGTCGAGGGGGAGGTCGGTGTGGATGATGTTTGGTCCCTCCCCTTCCTCAGCGCCTCCCCGGCGAAGGCCGGGGTCCAGTGAGCCGGCGGTCGCGTGGTGATCATCGTCCGCGCCACCGCCGCGTGGCTGGGCCCCGGCCTTCGCCGGGGAGGCGGTTAGGGGTGAGGGCCGCGTATCGACGTCTGCAAGCTGCACGCCACTTACCATCGGCCCCAGCACCGCTATCGTCGTCTCCATTCCATGCGGCTTTAGGGCCCGCGCGAGGTCGGTCGCGTATTGCCAGACGCCGCCGACCGTGTCGGCCGTCATGAGGAGGCGCGTTGTCACTCGGCCGCGACCCCGACCGGCGTGTTGAGGCGGCGTTCGGCGGCGAGCCAGCGGGCGAGCTCGGCCACGCCGTCGCGCCATGCGACCTTGGGGGCGAGGTGGAGATCGCGCTCGGCGGCGCGGGTGTCGGCGACGAAGTAGCGCTGGTCGCCCGCGCGCCAGTCGGAGAAGGACAGGTCGACCTCGCGGCCGGTGAGGTCGCCGATATGGGCGAGCAGCTGGCGGAGCGACACCGCGTTGGCCGGGCCGCCGCCGAGATTGTAGGCGCGCCCGCCGACCTCGCCGATGCGCCGCCACGCCTGGACATAGGCGTCGACCGCGTTCGACACGTCGAGGATGTCGCGGACCTGGTGGCCGTCGCCGTACAGCGTGATCGGCTTGCCCTCGAGCGCGCGGATCAGGAAGTGGGCGACCCAGCCCTGGTCCTCCGTCCCCATCTGGCCGCGGCCGTAGATGCAGCTCATGCGCAGCACGGCCGTCGGGATGCCGAAGCTGCGGGCGTAGTCGAGGACATACTGGTCGGCCGACCCCTTCGACACGCCGTAGGGGGTGTGGAAGTCGAGCGGGCGCGCCTCGCCGATGCCGTGGGCGCGGACGTCCGGGTCGGTCGGAACATAGGCCTCGCCCTCCAGCGCGAAATCGAGGTCGGTGAGGTCGCCGTAGACCTTGTTGGTGGAGGCGAAGACCAGCGGGACGGCGTCGCCGCGCGCGCGGAGCGCTTCCAGGATGTTGAGCGTGCCACCGATGTTAATCTCGAAATCGTCGCGCGGGTCGAGCATCGACGTGGTGACGGCGACCTGCGCGGCGAGGTGGAACACGGCCCGGGCGTCCGAGGCGGCGGCGGTGAGCCTGTCGCGGTCGCGGATGTCGGCGACGATCAGCTCGACTTGGGCACCGTGGCGGCCGGTGAGCCAGTCGACGTTGCGCTCGACGCCGTCGCGCGCGAGCGCGTCGTAGAGGCGGACGCGGTGGCCGTCGGACAGGAGCCGGTCGGCGAGGTTCGAGCCGATGAACCCCGCGCCGCCGGTGATGAGGATGGGCGCGTCGGTCACTCGCCCGTCACCTCAAGCTCCACCCCGGCGAAGGCCGGGGCCCAGCCGTGCCGATCGAGCCGGACTCGGTCGGCGTGGGCCTGCCTTGTCGACGACGGCTGGGCCCCGGCCTTCGCCGGGGAAGCGGCCTTCGCCGGGGAGGCGGCCGGGTTCTCAAGGTCGCCCGAGTTCACGCGACCAGGCCCCGCGCTTCGAGTTCGGCGCGCATCTGCTCGACCCGGTCGGGGGCGGTCTGGACGGCCACCCATTCGGCGAGCTCGCTCAGGCCCCGGCCGAAGTCCTGCCGCGCGCGGAAGTCGATCCGCTCGGCGGCCAAGGTCGTGTCGCAGAAGCAGTGGCGGATGTCGCCGATGCGCGCCTTGCCGACGATCTGGGGCGCGATGTCGTTCTTGCCCATCGCGCGGGCGAGCTCGGTCGCGACCTCCGTCACCGAGCGGTGGTGGCCCGACCCGATATTGAACGTGCCGCCCGCCGCCTCCGGCAGGAACAGCGAGTCCGCGAAGGCCTGCGCGACGTCGGTGACGTGGACGAAGTCGCGGCGCTGTTCGCCGTCCTCGAAGATCATCGGCTGCTGGCCGTTCAGCAGGCGCGAGGCGAAGATGGCGAGGACGCCGGTATAGGGATTGGAGAGCGCCTGGCCCGGGCCGTAGACGTTGAACAGCCTGAGGCACACGCCCTCCATGCCGTAGGGCGCGGCCATGATGTGGGTGGTGCGCTCCTGCACGTACTTGTTCAGCGCGTAGATGGAGGACAGGTTGGGCCGCTTCCATTCGGG
>CAXTFF010000235.1:0-3484 GCA_964243325.1 uncultured Sphingomonas sp. | reverse complement strand
GCCCCTGGCTGATCGTCGCGATCATCTCGATCCCGACCTTCATGGAAGTGCTCGACACCTCGATCGCCAACGTCGCGCTCGACCATATCGCGGGCGGGCTGTCGGTCACGACCGACCAGGCTACCTGGGTGCTGACCAGCTACCTCGTCGCCAACGCGATCGTCATCCCCATCTCCGGGTGGCTGTCCGACGCGATCGGGCGCAAGCGCTATTTCCTCCTGTCGATCGCGCTGTTCACGGTGGCGTCGCTGCTGTGCGGCCTCGCGCCCAACCTGACCACGCTGGTGATCGCGCGCGTGCTGCAGGGCATCGGCGGCGGCGGGCTCGCGCCCGTGGAGCAGTCGATCCTGGCCGATACCTTTCCGCCTAGCCAGCGCGGCATGGCGTTCGCCGCGTTCGCGTTCGTGATCGTGGTCGCGCCCGTGCTGGGGCCGACGCTGGGCGGATACATCGTCGAATATTCGAGCTGGCACTGGGTGTTCCTGATCAACGTGCCGATCGGGATCGCCGCGTGGTTCGCGGTCGACCTGCTCGTCGACGAGCCCGAGCAGGTGAAGAAGGACCGCGCCGAGCGGATCGGCGGGGGCCTGCGCATCGACTATGTCGGCGTGATCCTGGTGGCGCTCGGCCTGGGGTTCCTCGAGATCACCTTCGACCGGGGCGAGCGCGAGGACTGGTTCGCGAGCGGTTTCATCGTCTTCTCGGCGATCACCGCCGCGGTGTCGCTGGTGGCGCTCGTCATCTGGGAGTTGAACCACAAGGACCCGGTGGTCGACCTCCGGCTGCTCAAGAGCCGCAACTTCGCGCTGACGGTGGGGGTGATGGGGCTGACGGGCGCGATCCTGTTCGGCACCACGCAGCTCATCCCGCAGATGCTCCAGCAGGTGCTGGGCTACAGCTCGCTCGACGCGGGGCTGGCGCTGACGGCGGGCGGCGTCGCGACGATCATGATGGTGCCGATCGCCGGGCGGCTGACGGGCAAGGTCGACGTGCGCCTGCTGCTCTTTCCCGCGCTGATGATGCAGGCGGCGGCGCTCTGGCACATGAGCCACCTGAACGCCGAGATCGGCTTCTGGGACGCGGCCTGGGCGCGGGCGATCCAGGCTGCGGCGTTGCCGTTCCTGTTCGTGCCGATCAACGCCATCGCCTATCAGGGGCTGAAGCAGACCCAGACCGCGCAGGCGTCCGCGCTCCTCAACGTGTTCCGCAACCTGGGCGGCACCTTCGGCATCGCCTATTCGCAGGTCGTGCTGGCGGGCGGGCTGCAGCGGCACCAGACCGAGCTGGTCCAGGGGCTGAATCCGCTCGACCCCAACTACAACGACTGGATGGCGCAGGCGGGCTCCGTCTTCTCGGGGACGAGCGACCCGCGTGCCGCGTCGATGGCGACGTTGTTCGGCGAGGTGCAGCGCCAGGCGGCGATCCTGTCGTTCCTGGACGTGTTCCGGACGTTGATGGTGATCATCCTGATCGTGGCGCCGCTCATCTTCCTGATGCGCCCATCCAAGCAGGGCGGACCGCCGCCCGAGGGAGCGATGCATTGAACCTCCGTCCTCTCCTGGCCGCGGCCGCGACGGCCGTGCTGGCGGGCTGCACCGTCGGTCCGAACTACCGCCCGCCCGACACGTCCGTGCCCGTCGCGTTCACCGAACCGCGACCGCCCGCCTCCGCCGCGGGGGTGGACCCGGCGACCTGGTGGCGCGCGTTCGGCGACCCGCTGCTCGACCGGCTGGTCACGGCGGCGCTCGCCGACAATCCGGACATCGCGGTCGCGGCGTCGCGCATCCGCCAGGCGCGCCTGGACGAGATCGGCGCGCGCGCGGTCGGGCGGCCGACGGTGAACGCCACCGCCAACGCTACGCGGGTGGAGTTCTCGAAAAACGCCGGCTTCTCCTCGCTGGCGCGCCAGTTCTCCGGTGGAGGCGGCGACGGCACGGGCGCGCCGACCGGCGGGGTGGCGTTGCCCGGCAGCGGCATCACCACCTTCTCGCTCGGCTTCGACGCGAGCTGGGAACTCGACCTGTTCGGCGGCGGGCGGCGCGGCGTCGAGGCTTCGCGCGCGCGGACGGAAGCGGCCGGGTTCAGCCAGGCGGACGCGTCGGTCAGCCTCGCCGCCGAAGTGGCGCAGGCCTATTTCGCGCTCCGGCTCGACCAGGCGCAGGCGCGGGTCGCCGCCGAGGAGCTCGCCGGCCAGCGCCGCGCGCTCGGGATCGCCGAGAACAACGCCCGCGTCGGGCTGGTGCCGACGGTCGACACGACCCGCCAGCGCCAGCAGATCACCGCCACCGAGGCCAGGCTGGAGCCGATCCGCGCCGACGCGCGGGTCCGCGTCCACGCGCTGGCGCTCCTGACCGGGCGGGAGCCGGGCGCTTGGCCCGAGCTCGCCGTCCCCGCCGCGCTCGCGCCCGCGCCCCTCGTGCCCGTGGGCCTGCCGTCCGACCTGCTCCGCCGCCGTCCCGACATCCGCGCGGCCGAGCGCCGGCTCGCCGCCGCCACCGCCGACATCGGCGTGGCGGTGGCCGACCTCTATCCCCGCTTCTCGCTGACGGGGGTGGCTCAGCTCATCTCGACGGGGCTCGGAAGCCTGTTCAGCACCGACAGCTTCCAGGGCACCGGATCGGGCGCGGTGAACTTTCCGCTGTTCGACGCCGGGCGGCGGCGCGCGACGGTCGACATCCGGCGCGAGCAGCGCGAGGAAGCGTATCAGCAGTACCGGGGCACGGTGCTGGCGGCGCTGCGCGACGTGGAGGACCCGCTCGCCCGGCTCGACGCCGAACGTCGCCGCAATGCGACGATGGCGCGCGCCATCGTCGACGCGGAAGCGACGGAGCGCGCGACCTCGGCCCAGTACCGGACCGGGTTCATCGACCAGACGCCGCTGCTCGATGCGCAGGTGGCGCTGCTCCAGGCGCGCGAGAACAAGGCCCAGTCGGACGCGCAGCTGCGCCAGGACACGGCCGCTTTGTTCAAGGCGTTGGGCGGCGGTTGGCGGTTGGAGGAGGTCGCGGGCGTCCGCCGGCGCTAGGTCGCCGACCGCCACCGTCGGCTTCATGGAACCCGCGGAGCGCGGAGGGTGCGGGTCCCGCCCGACCTTCGAGACGACGGCCGGCCTCTCCCGACCAGCTCGCCGACGGACGGCGCGCTCTCGCCGCGACTCCGCCTGATTGTGGTGATAACCCGTGCGGAACCAGGGAGAAGCGACCATGCGCGCGACGGACATCGCAAGCGGCGCCCCCGCGTGGGTCTGGGCGCTCCTCGTCGCGCTGATCATCTTGGGCGTGCGCAGGCTGCGCACCCGCGACACGCCGGTGGTCGCGGCCCTGATCCCTCCGGCGGCGTTCCTGGTCTGGAGCGTCGTCGGCGCGCACGCCTTTGCGGCCGGCGCCGGGATCGGCGCGGCGTCGGGCGCTTGGGCTGCGGGGGCCGTATCCGGTGCGCTCACCGGCATCGTCCTTTCCGACCGGCGCGGGGAGCGGCTGCCCGG
>CAXTFF010000234.1:0-3512 GCA_964243325.1 uncultured Sphingomonas sp. | reverse complement strand
GTCCATCTCCGCCATCGCGTCCGAATGGATCATCATGGAGATCAGGTCGGGCGTCTGCGGCTGGCCGACCTTGGCGTTCCAAAGGCCCGAGAAGTACGCGCCGCACTCGTACATGTGCCCCAGCCGCTGGAGCCGCAGTTCCTCGTTCTTGACCAGCTCGATATCGCCCGCCCAGTCGGACCAGAAGGTCAGCTTGCGCCGGTCCGCCCACGGAAAGTCGAACAGGATCGCGAGCATCTGCGTCGTCAGTTCGACCGATACGGTATCCACCCAATCGAACCGTTCGCCCCAGGGAAGCTCGTCGAGGAGAGTCGCCGTCCGCCGCCGCAGGTCGTCCGACATCCGCGTCATTTCCGACGGCGTGAAGGCGGGAGCGACCGTACGTCGCTGCGCGGTATGGACGGGCCGGTCGCGCGCGATGAACATCGGCATCCGCACGTCGACCGCCGGATCGAGGAAGTCGGCCAGCGTGATCCCGCCCACCTCCGACGAGAAGATTTCAGGAAGCGACTCGACTTCGACGATCAGCTTGTAGGTCGACACCGACCAGTATGGGCCAAAGCTCGATTCGGGCGTGTGATGGACCGGGCTCTCGGCGCGGAGATGCTCGAACGGGGCCTGCCAGGTATCGTCGCGGTAGAACTCGGCGCGGCTCACATCGAGCGGGTCCGGCGTCGACTCGGGCGCGGGTTCGGGCAGGGTCATCGCGGTAGCCATCGATCCACTCCTATATTTTCGGGAAGTGAGCCGATTACCTACACGCGTGTCAATAGTATTTGCGGCGAGCCGGGCTTCAAGGGACGGGAACGTGTCCCAGCGCCTCGACCGTGCGCCGTCCCTTCATCCGCGACAGCCAGCCCGGCCCGCTCCCCGATTGCAGCACCCCGCGCCGGAACAGCCGCGCGCCCACCGTGATGAAGATCGCCACCCACAGCGCCTGCCACGCGAGCGCGGCGACATGCGGCCAGATCGCGGGCGAGTTCGCCGCGCGCGCCGCCATCGCGAAGGGCGACGACAGCGGGAACAACTCGGCCGCGGTCGCCACCCAGCTGTCCGGCTTGGACGCCGCCGCCGAGGCCAGCGCGAACATCCCGACCTGCACGATCGTGATCGGCAGCGAGAGCATCTGGATCTCGCGCATCGTCGACGCCTGCGCGCCCACGCCCAGGAACACCGATCCCAGCAGCAGGTAGGCCATCGTGAAATAAGCGAAGAACAGGAACGCGAACGCCGCCCCGCCGATCGCGGGGGTCAGCTCGCCCATCGCCGCGCCCAGCTGCGGTGGCAGGAAGCTCCCGATCTGCCCGGCGATCGTCCCCCAGAACGCCACGAACAGCACCGCCACGCCGAACATGCCCAGCAACTTGCCCAGGAACACCGATTCGAGCGGCACGGCGGCGGCCAGCACCTCGATCACCTTGTTGTTGCGCTCCTCCGCCATGGTGCCGACGACCTGCCCCGCCAGGAACAAGGTGAGGAAGAACACGCCGAATACGGCCAGGAACGCCGACTGGTTCTGCCCGCCCCGCGACGCGCTCCGCCGCGTGATCCGCACCTCCTCCACGCGCACCGTCGGCATGTCCGCGCCCAGCCGCCGGTCCGCCAGCGTCTCGCGCGCCAGGATGCCCAGATAGCGCGCGGTGCGCCGGTCGAGCGGGCCGAACAGCACGGTCGGCCGGTCCAGCGCGCCGTACAGCACGCCGGCCGCATCGTACTCCTTGCCCTCGAACGCCGCGCGCGCTTGGGCGGGCGGATCGGCGGCGGGCGTCAGCGTCAGCAGCTTGGGCGGGGCCTCGTCGCGGCGGAAGGCGGCGCGCAGCCGCTTGTCGGCTTCCGCCATGACCCGCGCGTCGGCGGGCGACACGATCGCGACCACGCGCGCCTTGCCCGCCGAATCGCCAGCGACGCTCGCCGCGCCCAAGCCCCCGACCGCGCCGAACGCGCCCATGATGACCGGCGCGAACAGGAACAGCAGGAAGATGGGGGTGAACACGGTCGCCGTGAAATCGCGGCGCGCGACCGTCAGCGTCTGGCGCAGGGTGCGGCGCAGGCTCATCGCGCGACCTCCGGCTGCGCTGCCTCGCCGACGATCCGCACGAACGCCTCGTGCAGCCCCGGCCGTTCGATCCTGAGCCCCGATATGCCGTGCCCCGCCTGGATCAGCCGTTCGAGCAGTCGCTCCACGCCCTCGCCCGGCAGCTCGAACCGCCAGCCGTCACCCTCGCGTGTCGCGTCCGCGGGGAGCAGTCCACCCAACTCGGGCCCGTCCGCGCGCGGCGAGTAATGGACCTGCGCGGGGAGCATCGCGCGCGCGTCGTCGACCGTACCCTCGAACCGCCGCTTGCCCCCCGCGATGATCGCCAGCCGGTCGCACAGCCGCTCGGCGTGCGCCATGACGTGCGTGGAAAACAGGATCGTCGCCCCCCGGTCGCGCTCCGCCAGGATCAGCGCCTCCAGCTTCTCCTGGTTGACCGGGTCGAGCCCGGAAAAGGGCTCGTCGAGCACCAGCAGGTCGGGCCGGTGGACGACCGACCCGAGCAGCTGGACGAGCTGCGCCATGCCCTTGGACAATTTCCGGATCTTCTCGTCGACCGCGTGGCCCAGTCCCGCCGCCTCCAGCAGCTCGACCGCCCGCGCGCGCCCTGTGCGCCAGTCGAGCCCGCGGAGCGCCCCCATGAACGCGATCGCCTCGCGCGCCTTCATGGCGGGATACAGCCCGCGCTCCTCGGGCAGGTAGCCCACCTGGTCGCTCGCATCGCGCGGGCGGGCGTGCCCCAGCAGCGTGCGGGTGCCGCCATCGGGCTCGATGATGCCCAGCAGCATCCGCAGCGTGGTCGTCTTGCCCGCGCCGTTGGGCCCGAGCACGCCGTAGATCGCGCCCGCGGGCACCGCGATGTCGACGCCGTCGACCACGCGCCGCTCGCCGAAGCGCTTCACCAGCCCCTCGGCGGTGATCGCCATGCCGCCCGCCACTATATGCGTCCCCCAATCACCGGGCTGTGGTAGCGGGCGGGCGTGGCGGAACACAAGCCTTTGGAGCGGCGCATCAGGGACATGGCCGCCGAGCTCGGCTTCGCGGCCTGCGGCATCGCGCCCGCCGACGCCGCGCCCAAATCGGGCGAGCGGCTGCGCGAATGGCTGGCCGAGGGCCGCCACGGCGACATGATCTGGATGGAAGAGCGCGCGCATCACCGCGTCTCCCCGGCCGCGCTCTGGCCCGACGTACGAAGCGTGATCTCGCTCGGCATGAGCTACGCCCCCGCCCTCGATCCGCTCGCGCTGGCGGAAGAGGGCGGGCGGGGCCGCGTCTCCGTCTATGCGCAAGGCGGCGATTATCACGACGTCGTCAAGCGCCAGTTGAAAGCGCTCGGCCGCTGGCTCGCGCGCGAGGCAGGCTGCGACCTGAAGGTCTTCGTCGACACCGCCCCGGTGATGGAGAAGCCGCTGGCCGAAGCCGCCGGGCTCGGCTGGCAGGGCAAGCACACCAACCTGGTCAGCGAACGGCACGGCAG
>CAXTFF010000233.1:0-3606 GCA_964243325.1 uncultured Sphingomonas sp. | reverse complement strand
CCCGGGGCAGCCGTTCGGTGACGCGGATGGCGGCGCGGGGGTCGACCAGGCCGTCGCGGTCGGCGACCAGGGTGAGGACCGGGACGGCGAGCGTGTCGAGGCGCGAGTCGCGTTCCAGGGCGGCGGTCGAGCCGAACGCCTCCGCCAGCCAGGCCCAGCTCGGCGGCCCCAGGCGGATGCGCGGGCGTTGTTCGTACCACCAGCCCTCGTCGGCGTAACGGTCGCGGTCGGTGGTGAGGAGGCGTTGGCGGCTGACGAGCGAGGCGGGGCGTTCGTTGTCGCGCCAGGCGGCGCGCGCGGGGTCGCCGCGGGCGGCGATGAGGCGCGCGACTCGACCGCCCAGCTTCGCGCCGAGCGGCGATTTGAGGCCCAGCATCGGCGCGACGAGCACCGCCGCGTCCGGCGCGACCGATCCGTCGACCATGGCGCGGAGCAGCAGGTGGCCGCCCATCGAGTGGCCGATCGCGACGCTCGGGGTCCCCTCGCCTTCCCCCTCGCGCCAGAGCGCGGCGAGGTCGGCCAGGTAGGGCGCGAAGCTGGTCGCGTGTCCGACATGCGGGTCGGGGGACAGCCGCCCGGAGCCGCCCTGCCCGCGCCAGTCGAACGACGTCACCGACCAGCCGCGCGCGTGGAAATGCGCGAACGTCTCCAGATACTTCTCGATCACGTCGCCGCGCCCGCCCTGGAACAGCATCCGCCCGCGCCCGCCGGGTGATGGCCAGTCGAAGCGGCGCAAGGTCCAGCCGTCGGGCGCGGGCCAGTCCGACAGGACGGCGTCGTCGGGCATCCGGCGGCGGTGATGGGCGTAGGGGGACATGCGGCGGCATGGTTACGATTTCGCAAGCCGGCCCGTCTACCTCCCGTGAGGATGGGGTGGGATCAGATGGTGCTCGCGGGGTTGCCGGTCATGCTGGCGCTGCTGCTGTTGTCGGCGGGGTTCGAGGACGTGCGCGTCCGCGAGATCGCGAACTGGAAGAACGCGGGCATCGCGTCGCTCGCGCCCGCCTGGTGGTGGGCGACGGGGATGGAGCCCTGGCCGGACGTCGCGATCCAGATCGCGATCGCGCTGGCGGTGTTCGGGTTGTTCACGGCCGCGTTCGCCCTGGGCGTGATGGGCGGCGGCGACGTGAAGATGATCGGCGCGCTGGCGCTGTGGTTTCCCTTCGACGCCTTCGCGCGGCTGCTGGTGACGATGTCGCTGGCGGGCGGGGCGATCACGGTCCTGCTGCTGATCGAGCGGCGCAAGCGGGATGTGGAGGTGCCGTACGGCGTGGCGATCGCGATCGCGGGGCTGCTGGCGCTGGGCGAACCCGTTCTTAACCAAATCGCGGCTAGGTGACGGCATGCAAACGTACGCGATCCGAAAGGCACGAGTGAAGCATGGATAGTCGCAAGGTCCTCCTGCTGGCGGGCGCCCTGGTCATCGCGGTGGTGACGGCGTTCATGGCCCGCAGCCTGATGGCGGGCTCCGCCGCGCCGCAGGCGATCGCCGCCCCCGTCAAGATCGACGGGCCCGAGGTGCTGGTCGCCACCCGCGCGCTGCCGGTGGGCACGATCCTGGACGCCACGTCGCTGAAGTTCCAGCCCTGGCCCAAGGAGCTCGTCGAGAACGTCTATTACATCAAGGGCGACAAGACCGACATGCAGTCGCTGGTCGGCACGGTCGTCCGCAACGCGGTGACCGCGGGCCAGCCGCTGACGCAGGGGTCGCTGGTGAAGCCGGGCGACCGGGGCTTCCTGGCCGCCGCGCTCGGGCCGGGGATGCGCGCCGTCACCTTTCCGGTGTCGGGGGCGAGTTCAGTGTCGGGCTTCGTGTTTCCGGGCGACCGGATCGACCTGGTGCTGACGCAGCAGGTCAAGGGCGGCGGCGAGGGCGATCCGTTGCGCGTCTCGGAGACGATCATGCGCAACGTCCGGGTGCTCGCCACCGACCAGCGCACCGACAACACGGAGGGCGAGGACGGCAAGACCGTGATCACCACCTTCAACACGGTGACGGTCGAGGCGACGCCCCGCATCGCCGAGCAGGTGGCGGTGGCGCAGACGGTGGGGTCGCTGTCCATCTCGCTCCGCTCGATCGCCGACGACCGCGCCGAGCTGGAGGAGGCGATCGCCAGCGGCGCCGTGCGCGTGCCCGACGGCGTCGATCCGAAGGCCGAGCGCGCGATGCTGCTGAAGGTCGCGAGCCAGCCGCAGACGGGCAATTCGACCTACGCCACGGGCGCTGACGTGTCGCGCTTCCAGCGGCGCAGCGTGCCCGGCAAGCCGTCGGGCGGCGAGATGGGCGGCAACATGGGGCCCGCGGGCGGCGCCGTGCCGACGAGCGGGGCGATCGTGTCGCCCGTCCCCGTCGTGCGGATCGCACGCGGCAACAACGTGACCATCGTTCCGGTGGGGGGGAAGTGAACATGCGCCTCATGAGCGAATCGGGTCGGCCGCTGGCCGCCGTCATGGCCGCCGCGCTGGTCGTCGGCGCCGCCCCGGGCGGGGCGCAGAGCCTGGCCCGCAACTCGGCGGCGGGCGTCTCCGCCGGGGCCACGGTGGTCCAGATCGGGACCGGGCGCGGACGGCTGATCACCCTGGCCCGGCCGATGAGCGACCTGTTCGTGGCCGACGAAGCCGTCGCCGACGTCCAGGTGCGGTCGCCCACCCAGATCTACGTCTACGGCAAGAAGCCGGGCGAGACGACCGTGTCGGCGACGACCAAGGGCGGCGCTGTGGTGTTCGCCGCCACCGTGCGGATCGGCAACAACTACGACTCGCTGGGCGGGATGCTGGCGATGGCGATGCCCGACGCCAAGATCACGGCGACGCCGATGAACGGGCTGGTGCTGCTGACCGGCACGGTCGCGGCGCCCGAGGACGCGGCGGAGGCCGAGCGGCTGGTGCAGGCGTTCGTGGGGGACGCGACCAAGGTGCTGTCGCGGTTGAAGACGGCGACGCCGCTGCAGGTGAACCTGCAGGTGCGGATCGCCGAGGTGAGCCGCAGCTTCGTCAAGAATATCGGGGTGAACCTGGCGTCCTTCGACGGGACCGGAGGCTTCAAGTTCGGCATCGCGCAAGCTCGCACCGCCAGCACCAAATTCTCGCCCGGGGGGGGCCTGTTCACCGGCTTCACCGAGTCGTCGCCGGGAACGAGCCTGCTGAACAAGGCGGGGATCGGCAGCACGTTCGGCGCGGCCGGCCGCCTGCTCGGCGTGGACCTGCTCGCATCGCTCGATCTGGGCGAGACGATCGGCCAGGTGACGACGCTGGCCAACCCGAACCTGACGGCGTTGTCGGGCGAGACGGCGACGTTCTTGGCGGGCGGCGAGTTCCCGATCCCGGTCGCCCAGGGGCTGGGCGCGGTGTCGGTCGAGTATAAGCAGTACGGCGTCAGCCTCGCCTATACGCCCACCGTGCTGTCGGACGGGCGCATCTCGCTGCGCGTCCGGCCGGAGGTGTCGCAGCTGACGTCCGAGGGTTCGGTTCAGCTGAGCGGGACGACGATCCCGGGCCTGACCACCAGGCGGGCGGAGACGACGCTGGAGCTCGGGTCGGGCCAGAGCATGATGATCGGCGGACTGCTGCAGAATTCCAACAACAATTCGATCAACAAGGCGCCGT